>DSDH01000611.1 GCA_011055475.1 Phycisphaerales bacterium
ACCCCCTCAAGGCCACAGCCAGAACTCCGCGAGGATGGCCGCATCGCCCATATCCACGTGTCCGCTGGCGTCCATATCGACGGCCAGTGCCTCGGCCGTGATCAGCCAGCTCCAGACGACTTCGCCCAAGTCCTCAAGGTCCACCTGTCCATCGCCATTCAGGTCCGCGCAGGGATGGTAGAACTCGATCTCCCAGATGCGTGAGATGTCCATGTGGGTCTCGGTGACCACCACGCGGAAGCGGTGCGATCGGACCGCCGGGAACTTAAGCAGAATCTCCGCCCGCCGGTTGCCGCTCACGGATGCCCCCTCCACGGCGGACCATTGCGCGCCGTCGTGGTACTCCAGGTGGAACGCACTGATCGGATCGCCGGTGGTCCCTGCACTGTAGTACCCGCTGACAATCCGCAGCGCGCTGATCGTCTGGGGGACGGCCCAGGAGAACGTGACCACGTCCGGCATGCTCGATGCGCTGCTCAGCCAGCGCTGCGAATTGTCGGCGGTATCGAGTCGGCCGTCATTGATGTGCTCCTTGGGGTACTTGACGGGATCGTAGTTGCTGGACACCCCCACCTGCGCGGTGCGGGCCAGGTTCGGGCCGATCGTCTCAAGCCAGCGGACGGCCACGGTGCGTCCCATCGTTCGTTGCAGCTCCGCCAGATGGTTCGTGTAAACACCGCGGGGGGTCGTGCCGTGTTTCTTGCACAACGCCGCGGCCAGCCCCACGACCTCGCCCATCATACCCCCGGTCCGCATGACACGGACGGCCCCCAGTCCTTCGTGCGTCACGCTGATATCGCGACCGGCCATGAAGAGATTGTCGATGTTCCGCGAGTATAGGCAACGGTACGGAATCCAGTACGGGGGATTGTAATTCGTGTAGTTGGCTCGTGAGATGAACTCATCCCCTTCCCAGCCGTCATCGTATCGCGGGTCCGGCAGGTGCAGATCGATCTTCCAGGTGCACGGCACGCAGCCATCCGGGTACTCGACGTGGTTTACAAAGTCGTCCCGGCCCAGGATGACGTCGCCCAGCAGGCGCCGCGATTCGCGCTTGCCGGCGATGTAGGCCGCCCAGTTGAGCCGATGGTTGGGAAACTGCCCCTTGACATTCTTCAAAGCGTCCCACGCGCCGTACATGGCGCGGAGGTTCCAGTCGCGAATGTATTCCCCCTTCTGGAATGGATCGTGGTAGAAGCCGCTCTCCCAGTACCACACGCCAAGCTGGCTTTCACCGGAGGGAAAGGGGCTGCTGCTCAGGTCCAGGGCCCACGGACACCGCGGAAACGGGCTGGGGGCGCCGGTGTCAATGACGTTCCACAGATTCGAAGGACCCATGTGCCCGTCCAGTGTCATCTCATAGTCGGCGCCGGCCAGGTAGCCGACGCACCCATCGCCGGTACAGTCGGCGAACCAGGTCCCCGCGAATCGAGCCAACCGTCCGCTTTGGATGTTCTGCGCGATCACGGCGGTGATGCGGTTATCGTCCATCTCGACGGCATTGACGCGATGGTTCAGAAACAGACTGACGTTTTCCTCGGATTGAATCATCGCGATCCGCTTCTGGTCTTCGTAGATCTCGGCGGTGTTGGTCGGGCCCGCATGGGCGCGACGGGCGGGCTCAAACTCCGCCATGATGTCCCCGATGTGGGGGTAGGGCTCGAAATGCGTCTCGCCGTTGAGCCAGACCCGCACCTCCGAGCTGTTGTTGCCGCCGAGCACGGGGCGGTCCTGGATGAGCGCCACGGTCAGTCCCTGCCGGGAGGCCTGAACCGTGGCGCACATGCCGGCGGTGCCCCCGCCCACCACGATCAGATCAAACGTCCCGGCGTCGAGCGGCTCCGGGCCGATGCCCAGCAGGTCCCGCCGCCACTCTCGCATGGCCGGATCCTCGTTGGGCGGCAGGAAACCCACATCTTCGGTTAACAACACCGCATCACAGCGACCCTCGAAACCGGTCAGGTCGTGCAGCCGCACCTCCACATCAGACTGCGTGATTTCGATGACGCCCCCGTCCTGCCAATGCCACGAGGCGTGCTCCGTTCCAAAGGTCGCCGCGAGGGGCTCGCCATTGATGAACACCTGGAAGCGTCCGGGCGTCCCGGAAGCCCGTCGCAGCGGCGGGGTCTGGGGGGTTTTCCAGGGTCCTACCCAGTCCCGCGTCCGCACCCATACCCGATAGGCGCCCGGCTGAGGCAAGGTCGCCATCGTGACGGCATCGGCCACTGGAACGCCCAAACCATGCGCCAACAAGAACGGTGAGCCCATCTGGTCCATAAACTGCTGATCGATGACCCATCCGCCCAGATCGTCGAAGGCCTCGGCTTCGAGCAGGATGCCTTGGGCCGCGGCCTGAGCCCCGCACAGGATCATGAACGAAGCCAGTACACGGAGCCGACCAACCCACGAAGACTTGTTCATCGCTTTCATGTCGCCTCCACATGCCTTGATAGAGTTGTC
>DSDH01000388.1 GCA_011055475.1 Phycisphaerales bacterium
GGACGGACCGCATCGGCCCCCTCGACCCCGCGCGTGCCCACGCTGACGGGCGGCGCCGGGGCCCGGGCCCCGAGCATGGGCGAAACGGAGTTGGCCGGCCTGATCGACGACGTGCGGGCGACCATCCGGGACTATGAGTCCCGCCAGGACGAGCTGACTGAGCAGAACCAGCGTCTGGCCCTGGCGCGGAAGACCCTGCAGGAGGATATCGAGCGCCTGACCAGCCTCAACGCACAACTGGCGGCGACGCTGAATGATCTGCGTCGGCAGGAACAGCAGCTTCGCAACACCCGGCTGGAGGTCAGCCAGGAAGAGAAGGCCAACCTGGAGCGTCTGGCGGCGGCGTACGACAAGATGGACGCGGCCCAGGCCAGCAAGATCATGGTCAACATGATGACCAGCAACCAGATGGCCGATGCGGTCAAGATCATCTACTACATGTCCGAGCGGACCGCCGCCAAACTGCTCGGCGAGATCGCCGGCACCCAGCCGAACCTGGCCGGCACCCTGAGCCTGGAATTGAAGAAAGTCAAAGAGAACGAGTAAGCGTATGGACGTCGCCACCGTCATCGGGTTGGTTTTGGGTATCCTGGTCGTATGCGCGCCGATCCTCCTGGCCGGGGCTCTGCCCGCGTTTGTCGACGTGCCCTCCATGATCCTGGTGATCGGCGGCATGATGTGCGCGGTCATGATCCACTTTTCCCTGCCGCAGTTCCTGGGTATCTTCAGCGTGATCAAGAAGACCTTTCTCGTGCGGGTGCCGGTCCCGGGCGAGATCGTCCAGCAGATGATTAACTTTGCCGCGATCAGTCGTCGCGACGGGGCCCTGGCCCTGGAGGAGCAAATCCGCAAGGTGGACAACAAGTTCGTCGTCAAGGGCCTGCAAATGCTCGTCGACGGCCAGGAAGAGGACGCCGTGCGCGACATGATGAGCCTGGAAATTCAAAACATCCAGGAGCGGCACAACCAGGGCAAGCGAATTCTCGATTTCATGGGCGCGGCGGCCCCGGCCTTCGGAATGATCGGCACGCTGATCGGCCTGGTGCAGATGCTCCAGAATCTCAACGATCCCAGCCAGATCGGCCAGGGGATGGCCGTGGCGCTGCTGACCACCTTCTACGGGGCGGTCCTGGCCAACCTGATCTTCATCCCGCTGGCGGGCAAGCTGAGTGTGTATTCGAAGGCCGAGATCCTCGCCATGGAAATGACCGTCGAGGGCATCTGCGCCATCTCCCGCGGCGAGAACCCCACCGTCGTCCGGGAGAAGCTTCAGTCGTTCGTCTCGCCGGCCAAGCGCGAGGAAGTCAAGGCCACCGTGTGAGAGCAGACGGGACCGGCGATGGCACGCAAGGGCAAAAAGGCCACAGACGACGCACCCGCCGGGGCCCCGGAATGGATGGTCACCTTCAGCGACTGCATGACGCTGCTGCTGACCTTTTTCGTGCTGCTCATCAGCTTCGCCACGTTCCACGATGAGACGCTGCCGGCGCTGGGCCGGGCGTTTCAGAAGGCGCTGCCCTCCATCGGCCAGTCGCAGCGCAGCGACGTGGAAAGCATCTACGAGAACGAGCGCACCAAGCAGACCGAGAAGATCGAGGTCGGCACCGAGACCCCGCCGCTGATCCGTCCCCAGGAATCGGGCCGGCCGCACGCCCAACAGAAGCCGCTGGATTTCAAGAATCTCAAGGTGTTCAGCGTGGATTCATCGCGGTTCTTCTGGGGTCGGGCCACGGCCATCTCGCAGGAAGGCCGTCTCGTCCTGGACGCCCTGGCCACCTTCCTGCACTCCGAGCCCAGCCGCGTTGTGGTCAGCGAGAACAGCCCCGACGGCTGGGATGAACAGGGACTTCGACGGGCCTGGGCGATCGTGGAGTACCTCAGCAGCCCCGAACGCGAACAACCGGTGCCCCGCGATTGTTTCAGCATCACCGCCTCGACGATGATGCAGGACCGCCCCGCCGACGGGCGGCAGGTCGAGATCACCCTGCTCGAGCGGAGGCTGTACCAATGAGCCCGCCGCGCAAGACCGTCCGGGAAGAACCCAAGGCCGGCGCCCCGACCTACATCGTGACATATTCGGATATGATTACGCTGCTGCTGACCTTCTTCGTGATGCTGTTGAGCCTGGCCCGCCAACAGGTGGAGGAGCACCGGTTCAAGGCGGGGCAGGAATCGCTGCGTAAGTCCTTGGCCGATTTCGGATTGACCGGCTCCCTGTTCAACCGGGGGTCGGGGGTGGAGTTCGAACATCCGAAGGTGCTGTACAAGGTGCCTGAGGACAAGCAGCCCGTGACG
Organism: Phycisphaerales bacterium; assembly: GCA_011055475.1. GTDB lineage: Bacteria > Planctomycetota > Phycisphaerae > Sedimentisphaerales > Anaerohalosphaeraceae > DSDH01. The sequence continues at coordinate 2,296 of DSDH01000388.1, forward strand.
CAGGAAGAGCTCAACACCCGCTCGATCGACGAGCATGGCGATATGCTGCGGCGGATCGTGCGGGATATCGAACAGATGATGCATACCTCGCCGTCCCAGATCACCGGAACCCATCTGACCCCTGTATCGACCACGATTCGGTTCGACGACGGAGCCTGGAC
>DSDH01000250.1 GCA_011055475.1 Phycisphaerales bacterium
GTGGACATGCCCGCCGGTGACAGACAGGCCCTGATGCAGGCGGCCCGCGAGCACGTGTGGCGGCAGTACGATCATAAGGTCATGCTGGCCGGCCTGCAGCAAATCTATGACGAAGAGCTCGCCCGGGCCAAGGGCCGCTAGGCGGGCGCGGCAGAGGAATACGGCGATGGGATGTGCGAGCGTGGACCGGCCGTTGCTGTCTTTCATCGTGATCGCCTACAACCAGGAGGCGTACATCCGATCCGCCGTGCAGGGGGCCTTGTCGCAGACCTATTCTCCGGTGGAGATCATTCTGTCCGACGACGCCTCCAGCGATGGCACCTTTCGCGTCATGGCTGAGATGGCCGCGGACTACCAAGGCCCCCACGCGATTCGGCTAAATCACAACGATCACAATCTCGGGATTGGGGACCATGTCAACCGGGTCATGGCGATGGCCCAGGGGCAAGTGGTGGTCATCGCCGCCGGCGACGACATCTCCGTGCCCGATCGGACCGAGCGGCTATGGCGGGTGTTTCAACAGGCCCCCGGCGAAATCATGTCGGTCTATTCCAGCTTCGGCATCATCGACGAAGAGGGTCGGCGGACCAGCCTCGTCCGCAGGCCCGCACCCCGCAAGGGCGGGCCCGTTGAAACCTGTCTGCGCCAGACCCGTGTGTTCGGCTGTTCTCATGCCTGGCATCGTCGCGTGTTTGAGGTCTTCGGTCCGCTGCTGCCCGGCACGGTGTACGAAGACCAGACCATCGCTTTTCGGTCGGCCCTGCTGGGACGGATCGAGTATCTCGACGAGCCGTTGGTCCTGTATCGCAAACACGCGGGGAACATCACCTCGCTGGTCGCGAGCGAAGCGCCCGATGAGGCCGCACGCCAGCACATGGACAAGAGACTCAGCCGGCGCTTGATGATGTACCGAAACCACCTGGACGCCCTGCAACACCCTGGGGCTCCGTTCCGGATGGACGCGGACCTGCGGCAATCGCTGGCCTCCCATATTCAGACGCGAGTGGCCGAATTGGAGCTCGATATCGCGTTCCTTCGCGGCACGCGGCGAGAGCGCCTCGCCGTCATCCGAAAGGGCCTGTCGCAGGGGATCGCCCCGGCCGTATTGATGCGCTGGGCGGTGGGGCTGGTTTACCCCTACGATCTGGTCCGAGTCCGCAAAAAGATGCAGCGGGCTCGGAAGGCCCAAGGGAATGGCCGGTCGGCGGACCCGATCACGTGATCGTACACCGGGCCCCTGTCCCGACGGCGGCGTCCGGTTGACAGGTGGGTCCTGAAAGGTACACTCATGCAAAACCGCCAAGCGCTCGAACAGCCGCACCAAGAGAGGCGGTTCGGCACCCTGTCCGGAGGGCTTCACGGCAACGGTGGGAAAGAGAGAATCGTATGAACAAGGATAACAATGGGGTCTTCATACATCCCCAGGCCCTCGTGGAGCCGGGGGCGCAGATTGGCCGGGGCACCCGCGTGTGGGCGTTCGCGCATATCCTGCCGGGGGCGCGCATCGGGGAAGACTGCAATCTGTGTGACCACACCTTCGTGGAAAACGATGTCCGCATCGGCGATGGAGTGACGGTCAAGTGCGGGGTGTACCTTTGGGATGGGATCGAACTTCAGGACCAGGTGTTCGTCGGCCCCAATGCCACCTTCACCAATGACAAATATCCCCGCAGCCGCCGGTATCCCCCCCAGTTCGCTCACACCGTGGTCGGCCGCCAGGCGTCGATCGGGGCCAACGCCACGATCCTGCCGGGCCTGCAGATCGGGAAAAGCGCCATGGTGGGGGCCGGGGCCGTCGTGACCCGCGATGTTCCGGCCAACGCCGTGGTCGTGGGAAATCCCGCCCGGATCGTCGGCTACGTGGACACCGTGGCCCGCGCCTCGGCGGACACCGTGACGGCCACGACGTCGGAGCCCTCGACCGTGAAGGGGGTCAGGCTGATCCATCTGAAGAACGTCAAGGACATGCGAGGGGAACTGTGCGTGTTGGAGTGGCAGCGCGATCTGCCGTTCGCCCCGCGCCGTACGTTTTATGTCTTCGCCGTGCCGAACATCTACGTTCGCGGCGAGCACGCGCACAAGGAGAGTCATCAGTTTCTCGTCTGTGTGCACGGCTCGCTGTCGGTCGTCGTCGATGATGGCCGCCACCGCGAGGAATACGAGTTGGACCGGCCGGATATGGGGTTGTATCTGCCGCCGCGGGTGTGGGGGATTCAGTACAAGTTCACCCCCGACGCGGTGTTGATGGTCTTTGCCTCGCACGAGTACGACGCGGCCGATTACATCCGCGAGTATGACGAATTCCTGGCGTTTGTGAGAGGATAGCCGGTGCAGGTCCCCTTGCTGGACATGAAGGCGCCGTATGAGGAGCTGAAGGACGAGCTGGACGCGGCCTACGCCCGTTTCATGACGTCCGGCTGGTACGTTCTGGGGACCGAGACCCAGGCGTTCGA
>DSDH01000459.1 GCA_011055475.1 Phycisphaerales bacterium
GTATGGGGTTGACGGGCAAGTGGATTTGGGGGAAGGTGGAGGAAGGGATGACAGGCGATGGCGGCCGTGGCGGCCTGGTTTGAGGGAGACTACGGATGAAGCGACGGACGTTTTTGGCCACGGCGGCGAGCCTTCCATGGCTGGGACGGATCGGGGCCGCGGCCAGATCGGAACCGGCGACCGCGGGCGAGGCGTTCCTGCGGGCGTGGGGCGATCCGGATCGGGAGTTCTCGCCGGCGCCGTTCTGGTTCTGGAACGATGATCTGAGCCGGGAGGAGCTGTCGCGGCAGATGGCGGACTTTCGGGCGCACGGGGTGTACGCATTCGTGATTCATCCACGGGCGGGTCTGCCGCGATCGATCGGCTGGATGAGCGAGCGGATGCTCGATTTCATGCGGTTTGCCGTCGAGGAGGCCAAGCGACACGGGATGTGGGCGATCCTGTACGATGAGGGGATGTATCCGAGCGGGTCGTCGAGCGGGCAGGTGGTGGCCGAGAACGCGGCGTATCGCACGCGGGCGCTGTTCGGGGTGGACCTGGACGAGGCCAAGCCGGGCGAGGTGGTGCGGGGGATTCGCATCGGGGCCGACGGCGAGCCGGCGCTGGAGGCGGGGCAGACGCTGGTGGCGGTCGTGCCGCGGGCCGATGGACATCGCATCGCGGTGGTGGATCGGGCCGTGCGGGAGGGCAGCTCGTACATCCGCGGGCTGCACTTTACGCAGGAGGACCCGCCCCGGCGGGCGGATCATCGCGAGGTGCCGGAGAACCACCCCCCTGCCGCGGATATCCTCAACCCGGAGGCCGTCGCGTGCTTCATCCGGCTGGTGTACCAGCGGTTTTACGATGAGCTTGGCTCGCACTTCGGCAAAACGATTCGGGCGATCTTCACCGATGAGCCCTCGTTCTTGGCCAAGGGGGCCGAGCGCGGGGCGGTGCCGGGCACGACCGGGATTCTCGAGCACGTGAACCGCCTGCTGGGGTATGATTTTACGCCGCATCTGCCGGCGCTGTGGTACGGGGAGGAGCCGGAGGCGGCGCGTTGGCGGCGGGAGTGGAATCGGGCGTTGCAGGCCCGGCTGGAGGAAACGTTCTACGCGCCGATCAGCCGCTGGTGCGAGGCGCACGGAGTCGCACTGACGGGGCACCCGGCACAACCGGATGACATCGGCCATCTTCGGCACTTCCACATCCCGGGGCAGGACATCGTCTGGCGGTACATCGAGCCGGATAAGCCCTCGGCCCTGGAGGGGTCGCAATCGACGACGGGCAAGTGCGCCTCCTCGGCGATGATCCACCTGGGTCGGCGGCGGAACGGCAACGAGTTCGTGGGGGCATACGGGCATAACCTGACGTATGAGGAAATGGAGTGGCTTACGTGGTGGCTGGTGGCGCGAGGCTGCAACCTGCTGATTCCGCACGCGTTCTATTACTCGATTCGCGGGCCGCGGATCGATGAGCGGCCGCCGGACGTGGGGCCCAACAGCCCGTGGTGGGATCGGTACCGGCCCTATGCGGATGCGTGTCGGCGGCTGTCGTGGCTGAATACCGACGCGATGCACGTGTGCCGGGTGGCGATCCTGGGGCGGAACGACTGGCTGCCGTGGCGGGCGGCGAAGGTGTGCTTCCAGCATCAGCGGGACTTCAACTACATCGAGGCGCGACACCTGTGGGAGGATGCGCGGGTCGATGCCGAGGGGATCCGGCTGGCGGGGATGCACTACCGGGCGCTGATCGTGGAGGAGGAGCCGCCGGCGCGGGCGGCCGAGGCGATTGCGACGCTGACCCGGGCGGGTCGCGTGATCCGCTACGAGTCGGGGATGGCCGATGCGGCCCTGGTGGAGCGGATGGACCGGCTGGCCGAGCCGGATGTGAGGGCGGAGCCGGCGGCGCCGGACCTGCGCGTGCGGCACGTGGTCAAGCACGGCGTCCACGCGTATATCCTGTTCAACGAGGGACGCGAGCGGCTGCGGCTGGCATTGACGACGCAGGCCGTTGGGCGGCGGGTGTTGCTGGACCCCCCCTCCGGTCAGGCCGAGAGGATCGGGGCGGATGATCCGATCACGCTGGAGCCGTACGCGCTGCGGGTGCTGGTTGTGCAACCGCCAGGATAGTCAGGCCGAGTGGATGGCCCGGATGATCTTGACGACATCCACGGCCGCGGCGACATCGTGGACGCGGACGATGGCGACGCCGTGGGCGGCGCAGTGGGCCACGGCGGCGGCGGTGCCCAAGACCCGGTCGGCGGGGTCGGTGCGGCCCGTGATATCCCCAATGAAGCGTTTGCGACTAGGGCCGACCAGGATGCGATAGCCGGCCTCGGCGAAGCGGTCGAGATCCCGCAGAAGCCGCAGGTTGTGCCGCGTCGTCTTGCCGAAGCCGATGCCCGGATCGAGCCAGATGCGCTCCGGTGGGATGCCCGCATCCCGCGCGCGGCGGGCGCGGTCGAGGAGGAA
>DSDH01000154.1 GCA_011055475.1 Phycisphaerales bacterium
CCCGATTCGCTGCCACGGAATCTTTCGGATAAGGCTTCACGCCTCGTTGGGGGCACCTTGGGCGGACTCTCTGACCCGATAGTCGACCACGAGGGTGGTGATGTTGTCCGGCCCGCCCGCGGCGTTGGCCGCCTCCACCAGGACATCGCAGGCCTTCTGGGGGTCGGACACCTCCCGAAGCACGCCGGCAACGTCGGCCCGCGGCACCGCGTCGGTCAGTCCATCCGTGCACAACAGCAGCCGATCACCGCCGTGCAGGGCGAACGAGCGAATGTGCGGGGCGGGCTCGTCCTCCATGCCCACGTAGTGCGTCAACTGGCCCTGGGCCTCATGGTCGGCGGCCTCATCGGGGTCGACCGTGCCGTGGGCGATCAGCTCGGCGACCACCGAATGATCCCGGCTGATCTGCACGAGACGGCGGGCCCGGAGACGGTAGGCGCGGCTGTCGCCCAAGTTGCCCACGAAGGCCCGCCCCTTCTGTACGAGCACCAGCACCAGGGTTGCCCCCATGTCGCGGTAGCCGGTCTCGCTGGTCTGTTCGAGCCGCAGTTGCCGGCACTGCTCGCGGATCGCGCGGGCGAAGAGCCGCCGGATGGCCCGTGGACGCTCGGAGCGGCCCTGAGCCAAGGCCGTCTCGATCATCACGGGCAGGTCCTCTACGACGATGCCCGCGGCCTTGGCCCCGCCGCGATGGCCGCCCATCCCATCCGAGATCACAAACAAGCCCAGCTCCGGCGCGATGTGGTAGGCGTCCTCGTTGGCCGTCCGCACCCGACCCGGATCGGTCCGCACGCCCCAAGTCAGCCAAGGCGGCGCCAGCTTGTGCTCATCGGGATGGGGTTCCATCGCGGCGATCCTCAGGACAGGAGGCGCTGGGTGCACCAGGGGCAATAGTGCCAATACGTCGAATCCACACTCCAGCCGCACCGGCTGCACCGCTCGGGGAACGGCCAGACGTCCCACGCTTTTGGAATCTTCCGGCGGCACCACGGGCAGTATCGCATGAACCGCGCGATCCGCCCGCCGCAGTGGCGGCAGGCGCCATGATAGGTCGGTCGATCCAGCGCCTCCGGGTCCGGGGCGAAGCCGGCCCCATAGCACCACGGGCAGTAGCTCCACGGCCCGGCCATGCCCCGGTGGCACCGGGGGCAGACGCGGCTTTGCACCGTGCGGTCGTCGAAGCGGTTGCGACGACTGCCGCACCACGGACAGATTTGCATCGCTTCGCTGATCGGCTCGCCGCAGTCCACGCAGGTATGTACGCAGTCGAGCACCTTGCTATACCGCCGGAGGAACGTCTCAGTGCGTAATTGTTGCCACGTGCGCCGCTGGGAGAGGGCGGCCGCCGAACCCGCCCCTTGACGCGTGCGGAGGGATCGTGGAACGGCCTCTTGCAGAGCCGTCAACATCGCCGCGGCGCCGGCGAACCGCCGATTCGGGTCTACCGCCAGGGCCTTCTTGATAAACTCCACAAACCGGCCGCTGGTCCGTTTTTGCAGGCGATCGGCGCCGCGCATCGGCCACTTGAACGGCCAGCGCGGCAGGTACCCGGTGAGAAACTCATACAGGACCAGCCCCACCGCAAAGCAGTCGCTGCGGTAGGTCGGCCGCCCATAGGCCTGCTCCGGGGCCACGTAGCCCGGCGTGCCGTAGTCGTCGATGGTCTTCATCCGGCCCTGAACCTGCACGCCGATCCCAAAATCGCCGATGGCGGCCCGTCCGCCCGGCAAGAGGAAGATATTGCCCGGCGTGACGTCGCAGTGGACGATCCGCCGGCCATGGGCGTGCGCCAGGCCGCGCAGCACATCGGTGATGATCGCGACAATCCGCCGCGGCGCCATGGGCCGCGAGCAGTCGTCCAGCGTCCGGTCCGAGAGCTCCGTGGCCAACACGGCGTACCCGTCCAGCAACTCGGCGTTCTTGACGGGCATGATGTTGGGGTGCCGCAACTGGCTGACCAGCCGCACCTCGCGCAGCAGCATCTGGTTGTCCGGACGACCACGCGGTCCGAGCTGGGGAATCTTCAGGGCGACCCAGATGCCCTCGAGGGTATCGCGGGCCTTCCAGACGTCGCAATAACCCCCGCGGCCGACGCACTTGACCAGCCGATACTTGCCCAGCCGCTGGTTCCGCCGCAATTGCAACGCCGGACCCGGTTTGGCGTCCGCACCTGTGGTTTCTGAATCGCCCATGGCGGGCATCCCTCGTTTTCAAGGCCTCCGGCCAACCTTGGGGCCGGATGGTCTATCGTAGCCCCGGCCAAGCCCAGTGCAAGCGCCAGCCGAGCCGTTTCTCACCGATATACCTTCGGTACAATACGCACGGGCGGGCGGGTTGGCCGGGCAGGATGGATCGGGTATACTGATGTATGCTTCCACGATGAGCCATGACCAAAGACAGACACGGGCTATTGCCGGGAGAATGCCGATGAACAGACGGGTGACGCGAAG
>DSDH01000720.1 GCA_011055475.1 Phycisphaerales bacterium
AACCATCGTCATCCCGACCGGAGGGCCGAAGGCCCGGAGTGGAGGGATCCGTTCAAACAGTCCTTCCACAAGGCACCCGACGCCGAGCCGCAGCATGCTCTCCCACAGGGGTGAACGTTGATCTCCAGCCACTCAACGGCATGACGTAACCCACGAGACACTCAACGTCATGCCGCAAACCACGAGGCGCTCAACGCCATCCCGCAACCACATCAGCGGTGTCGCTGCGCGATGCGGAAGAACGGATTCCTCGGTCCGCCTACGGCGGACTCGGAATGACGATGACGGTGCCGCCCCTTCGGGGCTGGGATTCTAGATGGGGGGACTGCCACCGGCGGCTCACGCCGCCGGCTATGGCACTGACGCCCCTGCGGGGCTACGCGTCGCCGGGTGGCATGCTCACGCGATGCACACCGCGTGGCCGCCATGGAGTCGGGTGGCATATCCACGGGCGCCTTGACTCATCAGCGCCGGGTGGCATGCCCACGCTCGCGTGGGCATGTCCTGAAGGGGCGTTCGTCACCCCATGGCCACACCCGCCGCTCCTATGTGGACGATGGGAACACGATCTATCGTAAGCCGCTTGACCGCCGGATCAGCGAGGGTCATAATGAACATTGGACAGGATTTACAGGATTCACACGATGATCGAAGCGCCGCGATGAGCGACCAGAGAAACCAACGGATCGTGTCGTGGGATGCGCATTTCGCGTTGACAAAGAGCCGACAAAACAATGATTGCTGATATCCTTCTGTTTCTCTCGGCGTATACGTGTCAATGTCAATGGGTCGCAGTCATTTGTCTATGAGTAGCATAGCCAGAAGGACCGTATCATGCATAAAGGCCTGAAACGGTACATCATGGCCGTCCTCTGGGGCGGCGGCGCAGGCCTGGCGTGGCTGACGGCTTGGCTCGTATTGGGGGTCGTAACCCAGAGTCCGCGCCTGAGAGAGGTGTTTGCCGCGACTGATTTCGTGCACAGATGGGCCTTTGGTTTCTGCCAGTATCTGACCCACGCTGAGGTGCTGAGCGTGCATGATGCTTTTGCCGTCTATTTTCGTTCTCTCCATGGCCTACGTCGTTGTTGGGGCTGGGGTGGGCCTTGTGATTCGGCTGGTTATGGACCTCGTCTGGTGGCGCACATAGTGAGGTAGGGTGGGCCGTGCCCACGCGGTGCGGTGGTCAATCGGATGTGTGACCGTGCGAGTACCCCCGTCGGAGGGACGCGGCTGTGGGGCGCGGGTCGGTGTAAGGAGTAGCTGGATGCATCCCAATGAACCCGGTCAGCCTGTTCGGGCGGCGACGAAATGGTGGCGGCATCCCATTCTCGCAGGGGCGCTGTTTGGTACCATCGCGGGGATCGTGTGGACCCTTGCAGTTGTCTTGTGCAGCCTGGCATGGCCAAGCCTCATTGAAAACCCCATCGGAAATATCTTTCTTTGATGGACGGAGCATCTGGCGCGTCAATATCTCATCGCGGCTGATAACATTCCAGCCGGGATCGCCTTGTTTGCATTCGTGAACATCGTTACTTTTGCTATTTTCGGGATCTCGTTGGGGTTGTGCTTCCGGGTGCTGCGGCTCATCGCTCGCGGGACGACTTGCGTTCGTCATCCGAGCCGTTGACAACCGCGTGGGCACGGCCCACCCTACATTTAGGCATTTCTGGGGCCATATTTAAATAAACAGTATCGCAGGGCGGCCGGTGCACCGATGGCGTGTATTGCCTGACGGATGGCCCATGCGGGTGCCGGCCACCAGGGGTCTTGGCGTTGCCCAAGGCCGGTTAAGCGGGGGTGGGGAGTGGTCGATGAGTTGACAGGAAAACGGCGTTCTGGTACGAATAATCGCCGGGATGCCTTGTCGCGACGGGGCCCGGAGAGACCATGGACATACTGGGAATATCGGCCTTCTACCACGACAGCGCCGCCGCGCTGGTCCGCGATGGCCGCATCGTCGCCGCCGCCCAGGAGGAGCGCTTCAGCCGGGTCAAGCACGATGCCCGGTTTCCCGTCCACGCCGTCCGCTACTGCCTTGAGGAAGGCGGCATCAGCCCCGAGCAGCTCGACGTCGTCGCGTTCTACGAAAAGCCCCTGGTCAAATTCGAGCGGCTGCTGGAGACGTGGATTGCCTACGCCCCGCGGGGCTTTCGCCAGTTCCTCAAGGGCATGCCCGCCTGGCTCAAGCAAAAGCTCCACCTGCCGCGGGAGATGGACCGGGCCCTGGGCGGGGCGTACCGGGGGCGCTACGTGTTCTGCGAGCACCACGAATCGCACGCGGCCAGCGCGTTCTTCCCCTCGCCGTTCGACGAGGCCGCGATCCTGACGCTGGACGGCGTGGGCGAATGGGCTACCGCCAGCTACGGCGTCGGCCGCGGCAACCGGATCGAGATCAGCCACGAAATGCACTTTCCGCACTCGCTGGGGCTGCTGTACTCGGC
>DSDH01000366.1 GCA_011055475.1 Phycisphaerales bacterium
CCGCATCCACTGTTCGCGGAGCGGACGGCTGAAATACAGCCGGATCGGCCGCACGAACAGGTCGCTGAGCTTTTGTCGGCGGTAGGGCCGGTCGGTCAGGAACCGATGCAGACCGGCCCAGGTGACCAGCGACAGGACCTTGTGGCCGAAGAATCGCCCGAACGAGGTGGCCAGGAGGGGCACCTTGTCCGCGCCGATCCGCCCGCCGCGGTACCAGGCCAGCACCCGCTCGATCATGCGGCCATGGATCGCCCGGCCCAGATAGTCCACATTCGTCAGCATGCTGCGGTAATGCCGCCGCCAGGCCTCGTGGCCCCAGGCCTTGCGGAGCACGCGACCCAGAATGGGCACCAGCCCCAGCAATAGGAACACCACGGCCCGCACGCGGCTGGATCGCAGCCTTTGTTCGTGGTCATCGTCGATGAAGTTGCGCACTTTCCAGCCCGTCACGGCGCTGTCCAGGATCGTCCGCCAGAGGTTCCGATCATACAGTACCCGCAGCGGCCGGGCCGTGACGTCGGGCACGGAATCACGATAAACCCGCTCGCAGCGTTTGAGTTCATCCAGCATCGGCCGCATGTCGGCAAACGCCTCGGCGTGCTCTTGCACAAACGCCTCGAGGCGGTTCAGGTCTCCTCGGTCGAACTGCACGAGCCGGCCCCGCCGCAACCCCTGGCCGATGAGCTTGAAATCGCCGGGGCTCATGGGCAAAAACGGCAGCAGGGCCAATCCGGCCCGGAAGTCCACGGCGGTCAGGCCCCGTTGCGGATCGTTGTCGAACTCGAGCCGCTTGAGGACGTTCGGCTGGCTCTTGCAGGTCCACCATTCGTACTGCCGGGCGAATTCGTGGGCGCCCACGTCGCGCAGAAGGGCGACGAAATCGGCCATGAATTGCTTTTTTTTGCGGTACTCCGGCGAGCCGAGTTGGGTCGGATCGTATGTCCGGCCCTTGCGCCAGCGGCGTAGCGTATCCAGGTTCTCATCCACTTCCAGTCGCCAGGTGCGGCCCTCCACCCAATCGCTCACCTCACCGCAACTGCCCAGAACCGGGTCAACGAACGTGCCGTGAATCGTGTTGACGGCTGAGGGTTCCCCGAAACGGATTTCGGCGGCCCGCTGGATGAACCGCTGCCACAGGGCGCCGGCCCGGGCCGCGACCGGGTTGACCTGAAGCTGAAACGGTCCCTGGAAGCCCATGGCATACAAGAAGTTACGAAAGACCCGCGCTCCCGTGGACGGCGGGATCAGGATCTTCATGGCGTACACGCCGTCCCGCCGCAGTCCGCCAAGGGCTTCGACCGGCCCGCTATCGGTGTGAATCGACCGGATACGCACACGGTAGACCTGCCCGGCGAAGCCGCCACCGACGAACGTCTCGATGCAGACGGTGATCCGCGCGCCTTGCCCGTCGATGCTCAACCAGTCATAGGAAAGCTCATCGCCCGGCTCGTGGCGGATAACCCGGGGCGGCCGGTACAGGTCCAGGTCTGCGAAGCGCTCCCGCAGCTCCCGAATCGGATCAGGGGGTTCGTGCAGACCACAATCCTGCCGTTGTCCGGCCTGTTTGCTCAACGTGTCCACAGCCACCCGGTCCCTTTCGCTCTCGAGCGCAAAGTGCCCCCATCCAGCACTTTATCGACACAAAGTCCGCCACACTTCACGCCCCATCGCCGGCCAGCACGAGGCGACTGACGATCTGCACCACGATGGCGGCATATACGCCCGCGGCCAGGTCATCCAGCAGGATACCCCATCCGGCGCCCAGCCGCTCTAATCGACGGCAGGGCCAGGGCTTGAGAATATCCAGCACCCGGAAGGCCAGGAACGCCGTTGCGGCCACGATGAGAATGTGCCGAGGGTCGGTCAACGGTGGCACGGCCAGCAGCGCGACGGCCTGCCCGGCCAATTCATCGGCGACCACCTCGCCCGGGTCTTTTTTGCCGCAGGCCGCGATTGCCACGGGGCTCCAAACCACGCACGCGACCGACCCGACGACTACCAACGCCCCCATCGCAATCGTCGTTACCATCATTCCCGCGCCAAGCCAGGCCAGCAACAGGTACAATGCCACGGGCGGCAGCGACCCCCACGTGCCCGGCGCGACGGGGCCGAACCCCAGACCCAGGCAGGATGTCAACCAGCGACGCTTGTCCATCAGGCCTCCTCTTCGGCCAGGGTTTGACAGAATCGGTCGGTCATCCCCGCGATATAGTCGCATACCGTCCGACGCAGACCCTGCGCGGGGATCATGGATTGGAAGTAACGCGGCATCCGCTCGGGGTTCCCACAGAGCCGCTCAAAGACGATGGACAACCATCGCCGGGCGCTTTCGGCAGCCGGCTGCAGCGCCGGGTGATGGTACAAGCCATCGAGCAGGAACCGTTCGAGGACGGCGAGCTGCTGCTCGGCGGCGTCGGAGAGGCCCAGCATCG
>DSDH01000555.1 GCA_011055475.1 Phycisphaerales bacterium
ACCACCAGGATCGCGTCGCGCCCCGGCTCCCAGTTGGGCACCACGCTGAGGACGCGCAGGCCGAACTTCTCGACGGTCTGACCCCGGTAGACCGTCAGACAATAACCGACCATATCCGGACGGACCTCATCCAGGCCGATATAGCGTGTGCGGTCGAGGGCCGCCTGAGAGACGCAAACCCCCAGGACCAGCCAGGCCACCGCCACCATGTGCCCAGCGGCCGGCCGGGCGTGACGTTGGGTTGTTTCGGGCATTCGGGCGATCCTTCACTGGCCGGGCGTCCGGCGATCCAGGGTCGATACAAACGAACGCCGGATTTTACGGGCCGGACCCGCCGAATGCAAGGAATACGCCGCGGAGTTCCCGCGTGACCGACGTGGCGGACCACGCCTCATCGTGACTTTGAAGAAGGCTGGCCGGGCGGAGCCGGGGTTGCACGGCGGGCCTGTTCTGGTATGCTGGATTCGCGAATGGATGGGTCTTGGGCAAGGCAGGAGCGCCGAATGAGAATCGCCTTCGTGGTGGACATCTTCCCGTCCATGTCGGAAAGCTTCGTGCTGGCCCAGATCACCGGGCTGCTCGACCGCGGGCACGACGTGGTGGTTTACGCGCTGCGCGATCCGGGCGACGGCCGGGTGCACGACGACGTGTCGCGGTATGGGCTTGATCGGCGCGTGCGCTACGTGCGGCAGCCGGCCGTGCCCAAGGGCCGCCGGCGCGTCCAGATGGCCGGTTGGATCGCCGCCGGCCTGTGCCGTCGCCCGAAGACGGTGGCCCGCGGGCTGTGGTATGACCTCCGTCAGAAGCGGGGATTCGATTATCTTCCCCTGTGTTACCTGCTGGATTGTCTGGGCGAGCGCTTCGCCGTGGTTCAGGCCCACTTCGGCCCGGCGGGTAACAACAGTATTCTGCTGCGGCGGACGGGTGTTACCCGGCGGCTGGTGACGGCCTTTCACGGCTACGACGTCACCAGTACAGTGCGACAATACGGCGCGAACGTGTATGACGACCTGTTCGCAGCGGGCGACCTGTTCACCTACAACAGCCGCAGCACGTATGAGAAACTGCTGGCCTTGGGGTGCCCGCCGGACAAAATGACGTGGCTACCCATGGGGGTGCCGTTACATCGCATCGACTTCCGTGTTCGACAGCCCGACCCCGACGGGCGGGTCCTCGTGCTCAGCGTGGGGCGACTGGTCGAGATGAAGGGCCGCGAGTACGCGATCCGGGCGATGGCCCGGGTGATCCGTCGTCATCCGCACGTGCGGTACGTGATTGTGGGCGACGGTCCGTTGCGCAGCGCTCTGGAAGGGCTTATCGTAGAGGAGGACATGGTCGGTCGTATTGAGCTTCTCGGCTGGGTGGATGATGCGACCCTGGCCGGGTTGTACGGGCAGGCGCATCTGTTCCTGCATCCCAGCGTAGTCGCCGCCGACGGGAATACCGAGGGACAGGGCGTCGTCCTGCTGGAGGCCCAGGCGCATGGTTTGCCCATCGTGGCGACGCGGCACGGGGCGTTTCCCGAGACCGTTCTCGACGGACAATCGGGCTTCCTCGTGCCCGAGCGGGACGTGTCCGCGTTGGTCGACCGCCTCGAATACCTGATCGACCGGCCCGACCAGTGGCCGGCCATGGGGGCGGCCGGTCGGGCCCACGTCGCCGCGCACTACGACCAAAACAAACTGAACCGCCAGCAGGAACAGTGGTATGAACACGTGTTGACCGGTCGGGCGATCACGCCGTTGGAACTGCCGTCAGGCTCGTCCCCGTCGGATCGGTGGCCGTATACACAAGGCAATAACGGACAGGAACAACACCATGAACCGAACTCGTAGAATGGTGTGGGCGGTGATGTCCGCGGCATTGGTCTTGGCCGGGGGGCTATGGGCCGCGATCCCGGAAGGCCTGATGCTGCTGAACGACAATGGCGGCTGGTGCTGGTTTCAGGACGAGCGGGCCATTATCCACGAACGCAAGCTGCTGGTCGGCTCCGTAGCCAACAGGAGCGGCACCTACGGCGCCCATCGCGACGGGCATATCGAACTGACCGTTTTCGACCTGACCCGCCGTGCCGTGGATGCGTGCATCGTCCTCCACCCCCACTTGCAGACCGATGATCACGCGGCGCCGGCTTTGCTGGCGCTGCCTGATCGGCGCATCCTGGCGGCGTACGCCCGCCACGGCAATGACAGGTTGATCCGCTACCGGATGACGGAGACACCCCGCGACCTTCTGTCGTGGCTGCCCGAACAGCCCATCGAGCGCGAGGCGGGCGTGACTTACTCCAATCTGTTTCTGCTCTCGGCCGGCAACCAAGGCCAACCGCGCCTCTACAACTTCTATCGCGGTGAGGATTGGAATCCCAACTTTGTCGTTTCGGACGATGAGGGTGGGTCCTGGCGCTACGGCGGTCAGCTCGTGGCC
>DSDH01000634.1 GCA_011055475.1 Phycisphaerales bacterium
CCCCCGCAGCCGCCTGTTCGGCCCCTTCACCGCCCCCCGCGACCTGCGGGCCGTCCTGGTCGTCCTGCAGAAGATCTTCCGCTTCCGCACCTGCCGCCTGGACATCCGCCCGGACGACCCCAAGCGGCGCTTCTTCCGGCCCTGCCTGCTGTACAGCATCCACCAGTGCACCGCCCCCTGCGGCGACCGCATCGACCGAGCGGCGTACCGGCGGCTTATCGACGACCTCGTTCGCTTCCTGCAATCCAAACGCTCGACCGTCCTGCGCCGCCTGCGAAAACAGATGGCCGAGGCCGCCGCCGCCCTGGATTACGAAACTGCCGCCGTCCTCCGCGACCGCATCCGGCTGATCGAACGTCTCGACCAGCGGGGTCTGGTCGATGAGCACGTCCAGCCGGAGGTCTTCGCCGGCGACCCCACGGCCGCCTTGCAGCGGCTGCAAAAGCTCCTGGACGCCGCCGAGCCCATCCGCGTCATCGAGGGATTCGACATCGCCCACGTCGCCGGCGCCGAGACGGTCGGCTCACTGGTCCAGTTCATTGATGGCCGGCCCTTCAAGAACGGCTACCGCCGGTTCAAGATCCGCACGGTGACCGGCGTGGACGACTACGCCTGCCTGCACGAGGTGCTCACCCGGCGTTACACCCGCGCCGTCGAGGGCCGCGAGCTATGGCCGGACCTGGTCCTCATCGACGGCGGCCTGGGCCAGCTCCATGCGGCGCAGGCCGCCTTCGACCAGGTGGGCATGGCCCCGCCGCACCTGGCCTCCATCGCCAAACGCGAGGAGTGGATCTACCTGCCCGGCCGCAAAGACCCCCTCAAGCTGCCCGCCACCGACCCCGCCCGCAAACTCCTCCAGTACGTCCGCGACGAGGCCCACCGCTTCGCCCAGCACTACCACCACCTCCTCCGCTCAAAACACGCAATCCACCCGGACTGAAATCGGACCATCGGGATTGGCATGGCCACGATGTGTCCCGCTACGCCGAGTCTTGTGTGGGCCTGTGCTGTCAGGCGCCGTACGTCAGTTGTCAGACGACCATGCCCATGCAAGCATGGGCATGCCACCGGCCAATCCTGTCCGATCCCCGTCCTAATCCCTGGCAACCGGACGCGTCGCCCGTATAATGCTCCCCGCGCCGGGTGGCAGCCACTGAGCCCGCAGGGCAAAGTGACGGGTGGCATGGCCACACTTGTGTGGCCATGTGCTGTCAGGCGCCGGGCGTCCGCTATTGAATAACCACGCCTATGCAAGCATGGGCATGCCACCGGTTCCTACAAACTGAATGCCTGGGCATCGCCCACATCTGACTGCGCCGTTTCCCATCTTTCCGATAGAGCCTGCATAAACGCCTCGAAGTCGCCCTCGATGATGCGAGACCGGGGAATCACATGGCCGCTCATACTGCCCACGAAGATGAACGCGTGGCCATTTGTTCGGACCACCTCAGTGATCCCCTGGAAGCGCATCCTTGATGCGCTGACCGGCGTACGGTGAATCAGCCCATCCTCACCAACTTCAAGCTCGTGCCGGCATAGCGTACCCTTGTCCTTCTGAGGGTCATACAGCCTCGCGATTTGCTTGACCGACAACTTCCCACTGCGCATCAGGAACCATGCGGACCAGGCGCACGCGATTCCGGTGCAGATAAGTAGGGGCACCACACTGCGTTCCTGGATTGAGATGAGCCCGCCAAGCCCGCAGAAGACAGTGAACATGAAGCCTACCGTCTTGTGGCGTCGCGCCTTTATGACGCCGGAATGGGCCATGTAGTACTGGTTGAAGGCAACCAAGTCCGAGATCTCCACTGTATAGATCAGCGTCATTCTAAAGTCCTTTCGCTCGCCTGTCGCAATCGTGAGGCGATCCACCGAACATGATAATTGCCCGCAAGTGCACCGGTTTCAAGTGTTTTATCATTTTTCAGCCGCCTCTTTTTCCTCTGGCATCTCTGTGATTCGTGGGGGGCTTGTCGTGGGCATGCCACCCACCGAGCGAAAACGGGGCTGGCCGCACCCCTCCCGGCGGGTGGATGGGCCAGGGCCCATTTTGCCCAGGCGTGCGCTTTGGTTTTTGGGTTTTTGTAATTCGGATTTGTTTAGGATTCAGGGCTTGGGATTCAGGATTTGCCCCGAGGCGGGAGCACGCCCACTTGGTTGCGGGTTTGCGATTCCCGTGCTTCTGTGGCGTCTCTCCACCCCCGCATCCTGTTCATCGTGTCAATCCTGTCCGCGGGTCCTCCTTCTGGATGGCAACCGGACGCGTCGCCCGTATAATACTCCCCGCGCCGGGTGGCAGCCACCGAGCCCGCAGGGCGAAGTGGATGGCCCCTTACGGCAGGTGGGTGGCGTGGCCGTCCGCCGCCGGCGGACTGTGGCCATGTGTGTCGAGGCCGTCCATTGCACGGCAGCAGGGC
>DSDH01000404.1 GCA_011055475.1 Phycisphaerales bacterium
GCGGGACTTTTTGTACGTCAAGGACGCGGTGGCCATGACGCTGTTCTTCCTCGACCGGCCGGACCTGGTGGGCCTGTACAATATCGGCACGGGCCGGGCCCGAAGCTGGAACGACCTGGTCGCGGCGGTCTTTGCCGCGATGGACCGCCCCGCGGCCATCGACTATATCGACATGCCGGAGGAGATCCGCGACCAGTACCAGTACTTCACCGAGGCCGACGTGACCAAGCTCCGCGACGCGGGCTACGACGAACCAGTCAGCAGCCTGGAGGCGGCGGTCACGGATTACGTCCAGCGGTATCTAACTCAGGGGAGATACTTGGAAAGCGGTTAATCGTCCCCCTCCGGCAACATATCGCCGAGGGGCTGAAGTTGGGGTCTTAGAATGCCAATCACTGACGAGTCAATCGGGCCACAGATTGCCAAGACATCCAAGAGGTATTCGCGAAGGGACTATGCCCACGCCACCGAGTATCTCAACGGGTTTGGGCTCACGTTGCACGATTTGACCGCAAGCCAGCAGGAATGTGTGCTCAGGGATTTCAAGCAGAGGCGTTGGAATTGGCGGGGGTTCGTCATTTTGCTCATCCTATTTCCCCCTATGGGCATCTCTGGCACCTGGATGGCTATGCAGATCTCTAGGGACGACTTGTTTGATGTACCCGACACGTACATGGAGACGCAGCCGGATGGCTCACGGGTTGTAAAAACCGTTGAGCCAGAGTATCTTGAGACGCTTGATTTATATATACAAACCCGGGTTTTGCTGACACTCTTCGTGTACCAAGCGATGCTAATCTACACAATCGCATTCGCGGTGGCTGTAGGCAGTCTGTTCACATGGAGTCGCAAGCAACGGGTACTTGATGCTTTTCTTCAACCACTTGCGGATGCAAGGACGCGAAGCTCAATTCGAGCGGAGAGATGATGCACGACTGTGAGCGCGAAAACGCATGGTGAGAAGGATGTTAGCTCCCTGAAGCCAGTATAGAAACTGAAGAACCTGGATTCCCGCCCGCCAAGGCGCGTCATCGACCTTCGCGGGAGTGACAGTGGAAGCCAGTTGGACTACGCGAAGGTGTGCCTGATCGTATGATGGCGACGCAATCGGCGATAGAATGGACGGAGTCGACGTGGAATCCGGTAACGGGGTGCACGAAGATCAGTGCGGGTTGTGCGAACTGTTACGCCGAGCGGATGGCCCGGCGCTTGCAGGCGATGGGGCAATACCGATACCGCCACGGGTTCGAGGTCACGCTTCAGCCGGAGGCCCTGGATGAGCCGGCCCGCTGGAGGAGGTCCCGCATGGTGTTTGTCAACTCGATGAGCGACCTGTTCCACGAGGCCGTTCCCACGGCGTTCATTCGGCGGGTCTTCGACGTGATGAAGGCGAATCGGAGGCACACCTTCCAGATCCGGACCAAGCGTTCAGCCCGGCTGCGCGAGCTGGCCCCCTCACTCGATTGGCCCGACAACATCTGGATGGGGGTGACCGTCGAGCGGGAGGATTACCGCGACCGTATCGCCGATTTGCGAACCATCGGCTGCGGCGTGCGTTTTCTGTCGTTGGAGCCGCTGCTGGGCCCCATGAGCCAACTGGACCTGGCCGGCGTGGACTGGGTGATCGTCGGCGGCGAGTCGGGCCCGGGCGCGCGACCGATGGACGCCGAATGGGCTCGGGGCGTGCGGGACCGATGCGTCGCGATGGGCATCCCGTTCTTCTTCAAGCAATGGGGCGGCGTGAACAAGAAGCGGGCCGGGCGGGTTCTGGACGGCCGCCTCTGGAACCAGTATCCGAAGCCCCTGGAACGACAACTGCTGGCCACGTGAAAGGCTGGGGAATCATGAAACGACTGATGCGGTACTTCGTGCGGGGGCTGCTGGTGTTTGTGCCGGCGGCGTTGACGGTGGCGGCGCTGGTGTGGACGTTCAGCAAGCTGGATGTGCTGTTTCGCGGTCTGTTCAGGATCGAGCAGCCGGGGCTGGGCTTCGTATTGGGCGTCGCGGCCACGCTGGGTCTGATCACGCTGATCGGGTTTCTGGCATCGAACGTGCTGGGCCGCTGGCTGTTCGGCCTGGTCGATGGGCTCTTCGCCCGACTGCCGCTCGTCAAGCTGCTGTACGGCTCGGTCAAGGACTTCATCGAGGCGTTCGCCGGCGAGAAGCGGAGTTTCGACAAGCCGGTCGTCGTCGAGCTCATGCCCGATGGCCCGGCCGCGGTCGGGTTCGTGACCCAGAGCGACCTGACGGCCCTGGGCCTGGGCGGGCAGGTGGCGGTGTACTTTCCGCAATCGTACAATTTCGCCGGCTCGATGCTCATCGTCCCGGCCGAGCGGGTGCGGCCATTGCAGGTGGACAGCTCGGCGGCGATGACGTTCATCGTTTCCGGCGGCGTGGCCGGACCCGGCGCAAAACC
>DSDH01000256.1 GCA_011055475.1 Phycisphaerales bacterium
ATCCGCCGGCACCATCCACGGACCCTCCGCGGCGGTCAGGACGGCATCCTCGGTCAGGGTTCCTGAGAGCGTTCCGGTGGTCCCATCGTCGTGCCAGATATCCACGAAGGCACGAGCCAGCTCGACAGTCCCCTCGGCGTCGGCGAAGCTCTGCACCCAGACACGGTTGATGCCCGGATAGAGCCGTATGCCCGCCGTCGGCTCCTCGGCCTCGGTAACGCCGCGCAATTCCAGGTCAAAACTCAAATCGGTGCTGGTATTGTTGATCTGGTGAACCTCGACGGCGACCAGATTGTCGCCTTCGACCAGCACGCTCTTGTTCACCGGATACTCGAAGAACGTGGTCTCATCCGCGCCGCTGACCGTCGCGGCCGCCCGGGTGGTGGCGTCCACCGAACCCGAGGGCATGTTGCTCCGGGCCACTTCGAGGCCATTGATATACACGATGGCCCCATCATCGCGAACGAGCCGAACGATCAGTCCGTCGATCTGCGTCGGATCAGCGACCGTGAACCGATGCCGGAAGTAATAGGTAATGTGTTTGTTTGAGGCATCCTCACCGTAGCTGATCACGGTGGCCTCGCCATTGCCGCCGTAACCCAGTGGCGCCCGGCCCGTACTCCAGCCACTATCGTCGAAAACCGGCTCCCTCCAGAGCGTCTCCCGGTCGCTCCCGTCATCCAGGTACGTCCACGATGAACCGGCGGGTACCAGCGTGACCGTATCGTCCGGTCCGGAAGCCTCGCCCAGGACCCACGTGCCTTCAAACGGCCTCCAATCCGCCAACTGGCCGGCCACCCGCACGGCGCGGGTCCTGATCGCATCCGCCGTCCCGCTGAGGCCAACCATTGGTTGGGAGGCCAAGGCGTAGCCAAAGGTCGTCGGCAGCGTCGCATCCACCGTCAGCGTTGAAGGGATGAGCGAACGGACGTGCGCATTGCGTGCCCGTACGAAGTCCTTCATGCCTTCGATGGTGGCCTGCGGAACGAAACCGCCCAGCAGATTGTCCAGCAGCGGACCGATCTGATCTTCGGCGAGAACGGTCTGCATCAGATCGTCCAGTTGTGCATAGTAGCGCGGCGCGATCGCGGGATGGCGAAGCATCCGGTCCAGAGCGGGTATCGAGAGCATCGGAAAGATCCCGGCCGTGGCACTGCCGACCGTTTGGCCCATCCCGAAAATGGAGTCCAGGTCATGCTGGATCAGCACGAATCGCGGGTCCACGTCGCCGCGGTACATGTAGTAGTCGTCGCCGTTGCCGTTGGCCAACGTCGTTTCTCGATTGTTCAGCAGTACGTTGAGCGCGAGGAACCGCAACCACTGCTCGAGGTGGACAACGCGCTGGAGCTCCTGGAGATACTGCTCGTCGGGCGTGTTATTGAGCACGTCCGTCAGCTCAATCAGGTCCGACCAGTCATCTTGTGCGGTATTGGTCTGCTTGAAGTAGTTGACCCGATAGGGGTCCGGATCGGCTCCCTGGTAGCGCAGGTTGGCTCCGGGCGATACGATCCGCATGCACTTGTAGGCGTTGCCGGAGTCGTTGCCGGGGAAGTGGTGGCTGGCGTAATCGCTGTCGATCACCTCGATATGCACATAGCTGCCGTACTGGCGGGAGGATCCGCCGGCGGCAAGGTTCTGGCCGTTGACACGGACCTGCACGGCGCGGGCATCGCCGACGGGCAGGCCCGCCCGTTGAAAGACGGCGCTGCCGGCCAGTTGCAGCCAGGAGTACTGCGTGTTCAGGTTCAGGGCAACCACGCCTTTCCAAGGACGATCATTCGGCAGGTTCACCCGATAGTTGTTCGGCTGTACGTCTCGGGTGCCGTGTCCGCGATTGCGGACGCCCGCGCTGTATCGCGTCAGGATCTCAACGCCATCCACACTGATGAACGTGGCGTTCATTTGTGCGTCGCTGTTCTCCTCACCACCCCCGCCGTCGCCGATATCGGCCAGTTCGGCGCGTTCCGCCTCGGTCATAATCAGGTAATACACCGGTTGATCGCCGGGATTCCAAACGTCCGCCTGGAATCGGTCATCGACCTGATAGAGCAGATTGCACACCTGCTGAGCCGCGCCGTCCACGTCGCAGGGGGCCGGCCACGTGCGGACCGCGCCGGCGGAATCGACTGCCTGCACGTAGAACTCCACGATTGTGCCGTCAGCATAGGCGGGTATCGCCGCCCCGTACAGCCCATCGCCGGCCTGTTTGTCTGCGCCAAGCCCATCGTCCGCCATGGGAACGGAGGTGAAGGAAGTCTGACCGTCCGCACGGTAGTGCACCGACGCCGTGATCCCCGACGATTGTTCATCAAGAAGGCGGGCCGTGACCTGAACGGTCTCGTCGGAATGGGGAATCACCGGCTGGTGTCCGACATCCAGGATCATCGGGGCCAGATTCGGGGCGTCCGCCGGCGG
>DSDH01000406.1 GCA_011055475.1 Phycisphaerales bacterium
CCGCACGGCCCGATACGGCGTCGAATATGCAATATTATACATCATCTGCACGACTCAGCCGTTCTTGCCTGTGCCGCCTAAGGTCGGCCCTTGAATCCATTTTTTCAACGGACTGCTAGCGGCGCCCGAATGGTCATAGTTATTCCAGACAAAGAGATATTCTCTGGTCGCAAGGCCGCTATTCTTGCATGTGCGCGGGCATGTACAAATCGCGGCGTGACATGGGTCAGCCTGTATTACCGTGACGTCACGGTGGCCAATCTACAGTACCTCTTGCAGATGCCGGAGGTGCGGTATATCTACTGGTGCGGCCATGGCAATAACCAGATGACGTGGCCCAATGGCTCGACGGTTGCCCGAACGCATACAACCTGCTGGCAATGCACGCCGAGGTGGTTGCGTGATCTATGGGAGTCTATACCCGTCTTGTCGTACACTACACAAACATTTCCAGGGGCCCCGCTCCTTCCAAGGCAATGGGACACCCGCGGATTCGACTTGTGGGGCTTGGGAATGTTCCAACAGGGGAATAAGAAGATAGTCTTCATTGATACCTGTAAGAGTGCGGAGTACCATGACATGGCGTGGGCTTACGGAGTGTTCTCACTTCAGGGCCAGGGCTACCGTGACCAGATCTACATCGGGTGGAGGATCGATGCAATGACGGCGGCTTGGGTGTCGACGCTCCCAGGGGATACTAGTACTGGCGTCAGGATCTTCTGGGAAGAGATGGGCAAGGGCCGGACCATTATGCAGGCATTGCAGAACACCACAACCCATCCGGCCAGCAACAACAACCCTGTGTTGGCGCTATGGGGCAACAATGCCACGCTGGACATTGGGAATCCTAATGGCGATGACAACATCTTCTTGTGGGGGACGGGTGATATTAATCAGATTCGTCTGAATCCTTGAAAGGGAGCGGGCCATGAACGTGAAATGCGTCCGGTGGTGGAGGCACGCGCTTGTGGGCGGGATACTCGTCGTGGCGGTGCTTGCGGCGGTATGGCCCAGGCCGCCGAAGTGGAAGGATTGGACGGGTAAGCCGAGGGTCTCAACGGAGATAGTCTGCGTCGTGTGGGTCCGGCCCGAGGTGTCCGTGAGGCGGGCCTATAAGGAGTTCGCAGACAATGACGAAATAAAAGAAATACTGTCTCTGGTGGAGACGGCAAAGCCCGGCCCTCCTTCTGCCCCGGGTGCGGAAAAGCACGAACTCCGAATATACTTTCTAAACGGCGAGATCTTTCGCGTCCCCTTTACCATGGAGGGGGGTGAGTTCCATACCCCTGACGGGCACGTCATTAGCATGGGGCAGGGAGAGTTTGTCAGCCCCTATGGCCGGAGCAAGGAGCTTTACACGCTCTTGAGCCGCAAGGGAGAAGCCGAGCCCTTTCCCTTTTGGGGTGGGTTAGAGCCTGAAGAGGTCGACAGGATCCTGCCGAGCTTGGAGAAAACCTACGAGGAGATGCGGCGAAAAGGCCTGCGGTGACACTTCACGCGGACACCGGTTGCGTGCGCCGTTGTCCACCCCGGCCAGGCGCAGCCGCTGGAGGTCGTGCAGCGACGTTTCCACGCCCACCACTGGTGGATCGTGAACGGCGACCCCGTCGGGCCGGACTGCTCGCCCAGCGGGCCCCGAGTAAACCGGGGCGGACAAACGGCACGCTGATCACACCAAGCCGCGAAGCTGCTGGAAGTTGCGCAGCGACTTCTCCACGCCCACCAGCGGCGGATAGGCGTCCTTTTCCTCCTCGATGATGTACCACTTCGTGCCGCCGATCGTTTCGCAGACGGTCAGAAGCTCCTGCCAGGGGATATCGCCCTCGCCGATCAGGGCGTTCGGGTTCGATGTCGAGTACTCCTTGATATGGATCGTCACCGCCCGGCCGGGGTAACGCTTCAGGTAGGGCAGGGCCTCGCCGCCGCCGTGCATCGCGTTGCCCGTGTCGAACTGCATGATTACATCCTGCACCGTGTTGCCGAAGAACAGGTCCCACGGAACCTGGCCGTCGACGGGCGTGAACTCGTGCGAATGATTGTGATAGCCGACGTACATGCCGTGGGGCTTGACCTTGGCGGCCACGTCGTTGAAGGCTTTGGCCGTATCCAGCCAGGCCTGGGCAGTCTTGTGCGTGTTGGGGTCCAGCCAGGGCACGATCAGGTACGGGTTGCCGAGCACCTGGTTGAACTCGATCGTCGCCGGCAGCGCATCGCCCTGCAGTGTGTTCCACTGCGTGTGCGTGCCGCAGCACACCAACCCGTTGTCGTCGAGCATCTTGCGCAGCTCGGCCGCCGGATAGTCATAGTACCCGGCGAACTCGACGCCCTGATACCCCATCGCCGCGACCTTGGCGATCGTGCCGGGCAGGTCCTTGGCGCACTCGCTCCGGACGGAGTACA
>DSDH01000258.1 GCA_011055475.1 Phycisphaerales bacterium
GCCCTGCCCACGCCCGCCGAGCTCCAGTCCCCCGAAATCGCCCGCGACAGCCTGGTCGCCTACCTGCAAAAGGACCTCTTCCGACCCGTGGGCATCGGCATGCTCATCGGCGGCGCTTTGACCGGCATGATCCTGGCCCTGCCGCTCATCGCCGGGGCCGTGCGCTCGATGCACCAGGCCGCCACCACCCGCAGCCCGCACGCCCGCGATGAGATGCCCATCGG
Source organism: Phycisphaerales bacterium (assembly GCA_011055475.1). GTDB lineage: Bacteria > Planctomycetota > Phycisphaerae > Sedimentisphaerales > Anaerohalosphaeraceae > DSDH01. The sequence continues at coordinate 225 of DSDH01000258.1, forward strand.
CCTGCTCTACGCCGGCGTCGCCGGGGCCGCCGTCCTGCTGTTCATCGTGGCGATGGTCTCCGTTCGCAACATGGGCCTGGTGCGCGGGGCCGTGATGGCCCTGTGCGGCACGCTGTGGATCTGGGTCGCCGGCGTCGTGCTCTCCGAGTGCATCGGCCGCACCAACTGGTCGCCCCTGAGCGGCATGACGCTCATCGCCGTGACGATCCTCGTCCTGCTGTCGGCGGGCATGACCGAGCCCGATCGAATCCTGGCCTCGGTGCTCGTCGGCGCCGCCGCGTGCGTCGCCATGAGTCAGGCCACGGACCTGATGCTCGATTTGAAGACCGGCTACCTCGTGGGCGCCTCGCCCCGCAAGCAGCAGATCGGCCAGTTCATGGGCGCCTGGCTGGGCCCGATCGTCGTCATGGGCCTGATCTTCGTCCTGCACGGGGCCTACGGATTGGGCAGCGACCGACTGCCCGCCCCGCAGGCCTCGGTCCTGGCCGGGATGATCCGCAGCATCCTCGGCGGCCAGGCCCCCGTCGCCAAATACCTCGCCGGCACCGGCCTCGGCGCCCTGCTCAGCGCCAGCGGTATCGGCGGCCTGGGCATTCTGGTCGGCCTGGGCTTCTATCTGCCCTTCAGCGTCGTGCTGACCTACACCATCGGCACGATCCTGCGGCTGGCCGCCGACGCCTGGCGGGGCCGGCGCTTCAGCGAAGAGGTGGGCATCCCCATCGCGGCGGGCTTCATCGTCGGCGAGGCCCTCATCGGTATCGGCTTCGCTCTGTACGCCATCTTGCAGGGGATGCGCCTATGAGAACGCTCGGATTTATCCTGTTGACGTTGGCCTTCCTGACGGGCGCCGTCGCCGCGGTCTGGAACAAGGACACCGTGGCATGGCCGACCTACGCCCCGGCCCTGGCCGTCGGCGTCGCCGGTGTGATCCTGCTGCATCTGGGCCATCGGCGCGTCCACCGGGCCGGTGACCGGGTTGCCGCTGGACTCGACCGCGTGCGGACGTGCCTGGACCGTATCGTCCGGGCCCTGGCCGAGATCGAAAGCCAGGCCGCCACGATGAGCCCCTACGATGTGCGGATCGTGATCGACCGCGACCTGGCCGACGACGTCGCCGGATTCGTCGAGGCTCGAACGGCCATCGCCCACGTGCACGGCCTGCACGCGTATGCCACGGTCATGAGCGACTTCGCCGCCGCCGAACGCTATCTCAACCGGGCCTGGAGCGCCTCGGCCGATGGGTACGTCGACGAGGTCCGCACCGCCCTGACCGAGTCGCTCGAACGCTTCCGACGGACGCAACGGAGCCTACACGCCCTCCCCGCCGCCTGAGCCCCACCGGCGATTGCGTATTTATCAGTCCTTGGCACGGGTCCCCCACCCGGTATAATGGCTTCATCGAACGTTCCAACGGTACGGGCGGAGCAATCGCGCATGGTCAAATGCGACAAGTCATTTCAGGAAGGAGGCCATCCCATGAAAACGACAATCAGCATCATCCTGGCGGTTTTGTTGTCCGCCACCGTCGCCGTCGTCGCGCAGGAACCGCCCATCGAGCAGCAGGAGCGGGCCTTCCAGCACGAGGTCGGCCGAATGAAGGCCCACGTCCAGCAATTGCGGGCCAAGGCCATGCAGCTTCAGGCCGAATCGCACCTGGTTGAAGCCGAGGCCGCCCGCGTCGAAGCCGACCTGCAGGCCCGCGTCGCCGAGCACAAGGCCCACATGGAGCGCATGGAGCTGGAACACAAGGTCGACCGGATGCGTCAGGAGGCCGAGCACCTGAGGGTCCAGGGCCACCAGGATGAGGCCCACGTCCTCCGCGAAAAGGCCGACCAGTTGGCCCGGGCGCTCCGCGGACCCGAGCCGCCGCGACCCGAGCGCAAAGAGGCCGAGGCCCGCCTTCGCGAGCTGGGGATGCAAGCCGAACGCGCCGAGCGGGCCGGCCGATCCGACCTGGCCCAACAGTTCCGCGCCGAGGCCCGGGACATCGAGGCCCATTTGCGTGCCGAGCGGCCCGAGCGTGATGCACCCGCCAAAGAGCGGCCCGAACGCGAGGCACCACGCAAAGAGCGGCCCGAACGTGATGCCCCGCCCAAGGACCGCCCGCGTATCGAGCAGGCCGAGCGCATCAAGGCCGCGCTGAAGGACCAACTGGCCGCCCTGGAGAAGGCCAAGC
>DSDH01000729.1 GCA_011055475.1 Phycisphaerales bacterium
GGACGTGGGCCTGGCCCGGCAGATGTTCATTGCCCAGCGGCCGCAGATCGAGCTTCTTGAGGGCCGGCTGTTCAAGTACCGCGTCGATTTCGAGGCGCTGCGGATCGATGAGCGCATCGGGGCCATGTGTGTCTCGCGGCCGACGAATCCGACGGGCAACGTGCTGACCGACGGCGAGCTGGCGCGGCTGGGCGAGCTGGCCGCGGCGCACGAGGTGCCGCTGATCATCGACAACGCCTACGGGGCGCCCTTCCCGAACATCCTGTTCACCGAGGCGCGGCCCATCCATAACGAGCATACGATCGTGTGCATGAGCCTGTCCAAGCTGGGGCTGCCGGGCGTGCGGACGGGGATCGTGGTGGCTCGGCCGGAGGTGATCGGCCTGCTGGCGGAGTTCAACGCGGTGACGAGCCTGGCCCCGGCGGGCCTGGGCGCGGCAATGGTGACCGACCTGTTCCGCTCGGGGCGGATCATCGAGCTCAGCCGCGAGGTGATTCGGCCATACTATGAGCGCAAGGCGCATGCCGTCGTCGCCCTGCTGCGGGAGAAGCTGGACGACGTGGAGTTCTACATCCACAAGCCGCAGGGGGCGTTCTTCGTATGGCTGTGGTTTCCCAAGCTGGCGGTGAGCAGCCAGACGCTGTACGAGGCACTCAAGGACAACGGCGTGCTGGTCGTGCCGGGGCACTACTTCTTCCCCGGCCTGACCGAGCCGTGGGAGCATACGCAGCAGTGCATCCGATTGAACTATGCCGGCGATGAGGCGACGGTCGCGCGGGGTGTCGATATCCTCGCTGAGCAGATCCGTCGTTTGTGCCGGAGTTGATATTGCCGTGGGAGAGTATCATGGGACGTTGGGCCGGACAGCTTGCGACGACGATGATGATCTTGGGTATTCTTTGCCCGGCCGGTTCAGGGGTAACGGTCGAGCAGGTACTGGACGTCGAGCCGGTCTGGGCGGGTCACCCGGTGGGCTTTTGTCTGCACACCGAAGGGGAGCGACAATACGTGGCCTACTATGACGCCCAGCGGCGGATGCGGCTGGCGATGCGCAGGCTCGACGCGTCGAGCTGGACGTTCGCCACGCTGCCCGAGCGGGTGGGCTGGGACAGCCACAACTACATCCGCATGGGCTTTGATCGTCGGGGGCATCTGCACCTGTCGGGTAACATGCACTGTGTGCCGCTGATCTACTTCCGCTCGCGGGAGCCGTATGAGGCCACGACGATGCAGCGGATCGACCGGATGGTGGGCGCGCAGGAGAATCGCTGCACCTACCCGCAGTTCTTCCACGGCCCGCAGAATGAGCTGATCTTCCGCTATCGCGACGGCGGCAGCGGCAACGGCAATGAGATCTTCAACGTGTACGAGGAGTCCACGCAATCGTGGCGGCGGCTGCTGGATGAGCCGCTGACCGACGGCCGGGGACAGATGAACGCCTACATCCGCGGCCCGGTGCGGGGGTCCGATGGGCGGTTTCACGTGTCCTGGGTTTGGCGGGATACGCCCGATTGCGAAACGAACCACGACCTGTCGCACGCACAGAGCCGCGACCTGGTGCACTGGGAGACGATCGGCGGTAAGCCTCTGACCCTGCCCATCACGGTCGAAACACCCGGCGTTATCGTCGATCCCGTGCCGGTGGGGGGCGGCATTCTCAACGGGACGGGGGCGATCGGCTTCGACACTCAGGGCCGGGTGGTCCTGAGCTATTACAAGTTCGATGAGGACGGCAAGACGCAGGCGTATTGCGCCCGCGCCGAGGACGGCGCGTGGCGGATTTACCGCGTCAGCGACTGGGACTACCGGTGGGCCTTCAGCGGCCGCGGCTCGATCATCACCGAGATTCGCGTAGGCACGGTGGAGCCGGCCGACGATGGCACGCTGCGGCTGGACTACTCGCACGTCCGGCACGGGTCGGGCAGGTGGAGGCTCGATGCCGAGACGTTCGCCGTGCTGGGCCGTCTGCCGCGCAGGAGCCACGCGCCGCGTGAGCTGCAGGGGCCCGAGTCGGACTTTCCGGGCATGCAGGTCCGCTGGGCGCAGGACCACGGCGACAGCGGCGAGCCCGGCGTGACGTATTGGCTGCGATGGGAGACCCTTGGCACCAACCGAGACCGCCCGCGAACCGGGCCCTTGCCCGATCCGTCCATGCTGCGCGTGTACAAACTGCGGGCCGAGTGAATCAGCCCCGACGGTTACCTGCCGGCGCGCTTCTTGAGATGGATTTGCAGGACGGTGATGTCGGCCGGCGTGATGCCGCCGAGGCGCGAGGCCTGGCCGAGCGTATAGGGCCGCGCGGCGCTGAGCTTCTCGCGGGCCTCGTAGCGCAGGTGTGCGACGGCATGGTAGTCCAGGTCATCCGGCAGGCGGACGTTTTCCAGGCC
>DSDH01000109.1 GCA_011055475.1 Phycisphaerales bacterium
GAACTCGGCCCAGGTATGGTTCGGGTTGTCCTCCACGGGGTCGACCAACAGCCAGAGCTTGCGGTCGGTCTCGACCGTGAGCTGCGTGAAGTAGTCGTACAGCACGTAGGCCGACGCGAAGAAGCTCTTGTCCGGCGCATCGTAATGGGCCAGCGCCCAGTTCACCGGACCGGTCCAGATCTGCCCGATGTACCCGTCAATCCCGTCGATGCCGACGGAGGTGCCCAGCGGCGCGACAAGCTGGGCGGCGACGTTGCTGTACATCGCGTGGATCGGCAGCACGAAGCCCACCTCGCGATTATGCTCTCGGGCGTAGTGACGGGTCTGGTCAAGGAGTCGTTTTTCCAGCTTGATGTACAGCTCATTCTTGAGCTGAGCCGTCAGCCAGCGGGCCTCGGCGTTCTCGTGCTGGCCCCGCCAGGGAATGCCGTATCGCTCGAGCCAGAGGGGCTTGAAGGCGTCCTCATACCCGCTGAACACGTGGGCCAAGGGCTCTTCGGGCAGGATCGCCGCGGCCCCGGCGTCGAGCGATTTGACGGTATTCTCCTCCAGGAAGCGAATCCAACCCTCCGTGGGCAGCATATAGGGTCGCACCCCCGCGCACAAAACCACCTGACCGTTACGGCCCCGTTCGACGTCGCCGGGGTGCTCCTGGCCGTCCCACTTGCCCGTCCAGTAGATGTTGCCGGCGTCCGAATCGGCGAAGAACATCCGCCCGACGGGGAAGCCGGCCTGCCTCCAGGACCCCACCAGCCGCGTCGGGTCGTCGGCATGGCGATGCACGATGACCGCATCCACGGCGATCGCGACGCGGGGATCGTGGTGCACATTGGTCTGAAAGACGGTCTTGGCGTGGACGAACTCGGACCCTGCGAGGGCGCATGAGGCACACGCCGCCAGTATCATGACGATAAACCAAGCTCGTCCGATCGCGTCCACCGCCATCCCGCCATACAGGGTCACAATTTACCCCCCATTATACTCGCTGAAGACGACCGCCTCAACGGTCCACGCCGGATGACAGACGGGGTAGCGTCTACCCGCGGCTGTAGCGTTTGGACAGGCACACGACGAACAGGGCCATCAGGCTGGCGCCGCTGATCGCCTCGGCCATGGCTACCGCACGTGTCAGCCCGCTGTCCGGGTCCGGATAGAGGTCGCCGAAACCCAAGGTCGTGAACGTGATGGTGCTGAAGTACAGGCCGTCCATGACCGAAAGCGGCTCGGCGCTTTCGGCGCTCCGGTAATGGACCGCCGCATAGGGGGACGCGTAAAACATGGCACACGCCCCGATGACCAACAGGCCGGCGACAAGGACCCGAACCGGGCGTTCGCCGTAGCCGAACAGCAGTCGCCCGAGAATAAGCTCGGGTATCAGGCGCACGCCCCACAGGCATCGCACAACTCTGCGCCAGAGGGACAACTCATCGTACCCGACACCGCGGAAACGGCGCCAGAAGGCGGCGCACCGCTCGTGGTAGAAGCTTTCGCCGGCCAACTGGTAGTACCCCGCCTCTTGGGCGGCCTGCTTGATAAACCGCCAGAAGGTTTCATCGTCGCCGTACCGTCGGCGGCCGAACCGGACCGATTCATAGACGGGCACGCTCTTGCTTTGCGAGTAGACGCCGGCGAAGTCGGTGCGTCCCTTAAAGAACACGCGCGTGAAGTTGCCGCCTTTGCTGAAGCACGTATTATTGAAGAAGGCCTCCTGCTCGAACACCGCGCCATTAAACAGGCCGTAACCCTCGAACGTGACGGTGCGGAACATGCCGCGGGCAAGAAACCGGGCGTTGCGAAAACAACACACGCGGCCGAAAACGCATCCGTCAAAGCTGCCGAGACGGTGAAAGACCGCACCGCTGAACCGCACCGGGCTCTGGAACCGTGACGAGTTGAGGACGACGTCGTGTTCAAACCGGACGCTCAGCTCGCCGGGTCGATCCCAGGGCGGGGCGAAGAACACGCTGCCCTCGAACGTACAGGAGGTCATGGAGATCGGTTGGTCGAACGTTACGATCCGCCGCGTGTCGTCCACGCGGGTCTTGAGGCCCGCGGTGTCAAAGTCCTCGCCCTTGACGAACAGCCGATTGATGTCCAGGTCGCCGGAGACGGTGCAGCGGTCCAGCCGGACCTCCTGTCCTTCGGCCAGGGCCTGCAGGACCTCGCTGGAGCTGACCCGTTGGCTTTCGCGGTGAAAGGCCATGCCGCTGGGTCCCCTCAATCCGGCTCGGCCTGCAAGAGCTCGATGATCTCTTCTTTCTTCGGCAAGGCGTCGAGGCTGCCGAAGCGACGGCAGGCCAGGGCCGCGGCGGCCGAGGCGAACTTGGCGGCCCGAACCGGCGGATCCTGGGCGCTGATGGCCGCGGTCAGCGCGCCGGCA
>DSDH01000546.1 GCA_011055475.1 Phycisphaerales bacterium
CGCGGCGGGCGCAGCCCGGGCATCTACAAGGACGGCGCGGTGGCGAACATCGCGACGTTCCACAAGAACATCACCGAGGGCGACTTCGCCAACGAGACCGTCGAGCCCAGCGTGCAGAGCAACTTGGTGACCGTCCTGGGCCGGACCGCGGCCTACCAGAACCGCCGTGTCACGTGGAGTGAACTGCTGCGCGATACCAGCCGCCTGGAGCACGATCTGAGCGGGTTGAGAACGTGAGACGAGTTGGTAGGATCCAGCTGGGTTGGCAAGGTGAGCCTATCAGCATGATTGCTTAGCGGGCCCGCGCTATGGGAGGTCAACATGGGGTTGTTGCGATGGTTGTTGGCAATAGGCAAGAAAGGGCGGTACCACTATCCCCAAGAGACCATCATAACTGTAGGCAACATAGATCCTAAATATGACAGACTCTATAAGGCGGCAAGTCGAAGCGAACAAGGGAAATGGTACAAAGTGAATGTACAGCGACTTACTTGTTCCTGTCCGGATTGGCAGAAGCGCAGGTCTGCCTACCCGCCTGGTGATGTCCGACGAGTCTGTAAGCATGTGTACGACAAGCTCTATCAGACGGGAGTCGAAAAGCATTTTGACGATATTGTGAGACTCCTCATCCGTTACGGGCGGCGAGATAGGCATTTCTTCAGAGTCGACAATGCAAGGGGCACCTTTGTGTTTGGATTCACACCCGGGGTGCCTTGGGTAAGAGTATTCGCTAAGGTTAAAGGCGAATCTGTGGTCGGGTCGTATAACATGGACGAACATCGCTGGGCCTACGACGAAGTTCCACAGTATGAAAGACTTCTTGTTCAAGAAATTCGAGCAGTATTCGGAGGGTGGTGAACTTCTTAGGGGCAATCAAACTTAGGTGCGATGAAAAGACAGCCTGCTTTCACGTTGATCGAGCTGTTGGTGGTTATCGCCATCATCGGGATGCTGTTGGCGGTCATTGCCCCGTCGCTGGAGAAAGCCAGGCGACAGGCGAAGGCCGCGATTTGCCTGAGCAATCTCTCACAGGTCGGTCTGGCGGCCAAGCTGTATGCCGAGGACCATGACGACTACATCCCCCGCGGCGCGGCCGGCAACAACAGCCCGTTGTGGTTCGTGCAGTTCCTGCCCTACGTCGGCCACCGTGCCGCCGAGACAGACTACCGTCACGTCAAGATCTACCGCTGTCCCGCCTGGCCGATGAGCGGGGAAGGGCTCTACGGCATCCCCAACAGCCGCCAGACGGTCTGCTTCGTGATCAATGCCTGGACGTTTCGTGACCGCAACGACGCCACCGGTACGGAGATCCGCGAGCCGACCAAGCACGGCACGTTCCGCGTGCCCGTGGCCACGGCGTACCTGGCCGACAACGAGGCCGGGCCCTGGCGGGCGATCATCGAGGATGAGCATAGCCGCGAACTGCCCCGTTGCGACGTCTTCGCCTCCAGCCATCTGCCCACGTCCGAGAGCCAGGACATCACCTATGGCCGTCGCATCGCCCGCCGGCGACACCGGGATGGCTGTAACGTGCTGTTCCTGGACTGGCACGCCGAATACGTCCCTGCCGAGACAATGACCATCCGCATGTGGAGGGACAGGTGAGGATCGCCTGATCCGATGCCTGGGTCGGGCCGGCCAACGCCGTGGCCTCTTGCTCATCCGCCGGTATATCGCCCGTGTGCGTCGGCCGCTTGCCTGAGGGCCGGGCCGGTGTTAGACTACCCCCTGTCATAGGGGAACCAAAGCGGAGGCGATATGCAGACACGACGACTGGGCACGACGGATCTGGAACTGACGACGATCGGGCTAGGTACCTGGGCGATCGGCGGGCCGTGGGAGTATGGCTGGGGTCCCCAGGACGATGCGGACTCCATTCGGGCGATTCACGCGGCGCTGGATGCCGGCGTCAACTGGATCGACACCGCCCCCGCCTACGGCTGCGGGCACGCCGAGGAGGTGATCGGCCGGGCCCTGCGCGAGTGGGGCGAGACCCCCATTCTCGCCACCAAGTGCGGCCTGAGTTGGGACGAGCAACGCCGCAAGGTTAACTGCCTGGATGGGGACGCGATCCGTGCCGAGGCCGATGCGAGCCTGCGACGGCTGGGCGTGGATGTCATCGACCTGTGGCAGCTTCATTGGCCCGTGCCGGATGAGCAGCTTGAGGAGGCGTGGGAGGCGATGGCCGAGGTCCGCCGCCAGGGCAAGGTGCGCTACCTGGGGGCCTCGAACTTCACCGTCGAGCAGTTGCAGAGGGTTGCGCGGATCGACCCGCCCGTGGCGTTGCAGCCGCCTTACAGCCTGATCCAGCGCCAGGCCGAGGGCGCGTTGTTCGACTACTGCCGCGAGAACAGTCTGGGCATCGTCTGTTACAGCC
>DSDH01000452.1 GCA_011055475.1 Phycisphaerales bacterium
GAATGAAACCTGGAGTCTGAAGCCTGGCTCCCGATTGCCCCATGTGGGTTCTGTCCGTCGGCTGGTGGCTGTGTATCGGCCGATCCGGACAGAACCCGATCCCCGAATTGCGTGCGCACCGCTACTGATAAGAGCTTCCTACGGCTCCAAAACGAGCCACGCGGGCCTGGTCTTCCCGCGTTCAACCCCTACGATGCGCCGCGCTTCCGTCCTGTTCCCAAAAAACCTCCCCTCGCGACTCGCCCGTGAGTACCGGAAGGCCGGCGATGGGCATGGATCGCAGGGGTTACCGAGTCGGTGTGAAACTCCACACCGAACCCTTGATCGTAGCGCCACCGTACACCTCATCGATTCGCCAGAAGTACATTTGGTCCTGGCTACCGGTGCGGAATTCGAACGCATCGAAGTACGGGATTACGACAGTGCCCCTGTAGACCTGTGACTCTTGGTCAGCGTCTCGTACGGTTTCGAAATCCGAGCCAAAATACACGCCATGCGCAACGGCTCCTTCGGCGGGTCGCCGCGTGAGAACAAAACCGGTCCCTCTTGCGCCATCGAAGGGGTAGGGCTCCGTGGCCTGGAAACTCACCACCGCAGTCCAATTCGCCGCCATCAGGGCAAAGTCAGCCATGTCTACCCGGCAGTCGCCGTTGACGTCGCCCGGCAGTATGGTTTGACAGAGGGGCTCACCGAAGAAGGAACGACTGGCTTCGGTCGTGCCGCCATAAGCACCCATGTTGATACGCCCGCCATTCGGGGGTAGCTCGGCCCCAAGCGGTTCGGCCGGATCGCCCGCATCTATGCAGGGGCTGGTGACGTCGTCCAGAATCCATTGCCCAGCGGTCGTGTCCCAACGCCCCGCCTGGCTCTTCAGATGGTAATCACCGTTGACCCAGATGTCGTCACGAGTGTCGTCTGGCGTCCCATTAGCATCCCAATAGCCCGGCTCGACGAAGCAGGGATCCATGGAGATATTGCCGATGCCGGACCAGCCGCCCTCGACGTTGCTGTATGCGACTTCGACCTGGTTGCCGGTGCTGAAATACAACTCGTTCCCGCCCTCCAGGAGGATTGTACTACGTATCCTGCAACTATAGAAGGAATGGATCGCCAAGGATCGTCCTATGAGGGCTCGATTGCCGGTGAATGTGCAATTGTCCACCTGAAAAGATAACCCGACATTATGGGCGTAGACGGCGCCCCCCAGGTTCGCCCCAGTATTGCCCGCGAACAGACACTGGGTGAATCTGACCCGCGGTGTATGCGTTGCGCAGAAGGCTCCTCCGGCGATCGCCACCCGAGGGTTGGACAGCCTATTGGCAACAAACGTGCATTGTACTGCCACAAAGGCTGTGTCGTGATAGCTCTGCACACAAGCACTGGGGCCGTTGAATGAGAAGTCACAATCCGAAACAGTGACGGCGGAGTACGCGCTGGAAAGCGCGATAGAGTTTGATATGAAGCGGCAACGGGTAAATTGTGCCGACCCGACTCTCTCAAGAACGACCGCACTATTGTTTGACTCAAACGTGCAGTCTTCCACCGAAAGACGCACCGCGGAGTCACAATGCACGGTCCCCCAGCCATTACCATTGAACGCACAGTTGGCGATTCTCCCATTAGTACCCTCAAGATAGACCCCGCTACCCTTGTACTTTGTGGCGGTGCAGCTGAGCACACGGCACCGTTCAATCGTGGGGCTACCGTGAACACAGTAGATCGCCGCGCCATAGGGGGCGTATCCCCTTGTTATTGTCAGGCCGGCGATGACGGAGTTGGCGTCTTCGCCGTTCTGGAGGATGAAGCCTCGATAGAGGTCCTGGCCGTCGATGATGGTGGCCTCGACCACGGCTTCGTCGGCGGGGTTGGTGCTTCGGACGGTGATGGCCTTGCCGAGGAAGTCGATGTCGCGGTTGCCTGGGCCGGTGTAGGTTCCGGGTGCGATGACGACGTGGTCGCCGTCGTTGGCGTCGTCGATGGCGGCCTGAATGGTGGGGTACGGGTCGGGCACGTGCCGCTCAACCGCCCCGGCGACGCCCGCCGTCACGGCCAGCAGGATCCAAAGCAGGATGTTCTCTCTGTTCATGGTACTACCTCCCGGAATTGAAGTGATGGTATGATTCCGCAGCCGGTCAAGCCCAGAAATGCACCGGACCCCTGCAATTCGCACACCTTGTCAACTCCCAAACGGCGAGTCAAATACACGCCGACGGCCGGTGGCCGTCACGACAAGGCAGGGCTGCTATGAAATGAAAGCGATATGATAACGGCACTACGAGTATGACACGTCTTTGCCTGCCCGCCATACAACACTACAGGAAAACGTGCCCCCGTGTCAAGGAATATCCGCCGGCCA
>DSDH01000612.1 GCA_011055475.1 Phycisphaerales bacterium
CGGCGTCGGGTGCCTTGTGGAAGGACTGTTTGAACGGATCCCTCCACTCCGGGCCTTCGGCCCTCCGGTCGGGATGACGATGGTTGGGGCCTACAAGAATCGTCGGGTGGCAGCCACTGAACCCGAAGGGTGAAGTGGATGGCGCATGCCGGTTCCCTTGGAGGGCCCCATCCACTTCGCTGCGCTCAGTGGCTGCCACCCCAGGCGCGGCTGTTCCTCGCGGGGCATGGTGTTTGCCACAGAGGGCACAGAGGTAAGCCGGGTAACTCAACTGGTCTCTGTGATTCTCTGTGGCTTGCCCTGTCCTTGCGTGCTGTTCATCCTGTCCCGGGTCGTGCGTGGGGTGGCATGGCCACACTTGTGTGGCCATGGGACGACGAGCGCCCCGTATCGCCAGGACATGCCCACGTCCGCCAGAGGCGGATGGGCATGCCACCCGGCGCGGATGGGTCGGGGCGAGCGTGGGCATGTCCCCTCACGATCCGCCGGCGGCGGATGGGCATGCCGCCCACCGCCCAAGCCACTACCGCAGAAAAGGCCCTTGCGGCCTATCTGCTGCAGGATATACTGGTACTGGAAATCGCTTTCATTCGGAAAGGAGCGAATGATGCACGGCATATCCGGCCGCAACGGCCATCGGGCCCGGTCCCGCCGCGGCGCAGCGCTGATCCTGGGTCTGCTGATCTCGATCGCCCTGCTGGTCGTCATCTACGCGATCTACACCTCGGCCCTGTTCGGCCCATCCACGGTCCTGCGAACGGGATCGGGCGTCGCCGAGGATCGGCCCTGGCTGGAAGAGGACCGCATCGTGCCCTTCGGCAAGGTAATCGAGCTGCCCCGGCCACCCCGCATGCAGATCGACAAGCCCGACACAATCAACGCCCGCGTCTTCCGCGAGGGCGAGCGCCGCGGCCAGTTGAGCATCCTGCTGAGCCCCCGCGGCGAGGTCATCTGCACCTGGCACGCCGAATTCGCCCACGGCAAACGCGAAACCACGTTCGACGCGACGGCCGAGGGGAACATCGACGTCACCAAGACCTATGAAGGCCCCGACGGCCCGGATGCGACCCTGCTGTACTTCATCACCAAGGGCACCTACACCGAGCAGGTCTACGACCGCGGCACGACCCGCGGCTTTGTCAGCGGCGGCACCATTTACGTCACCGGCTGGCTGCCGCCCGATGGCCGCGGCCACGGCAAGATCACCCTGACGACGGACAAGAAAAGCTCCGTCAGCTACGAATGGAAGTACTGAGCCATCGGCTGCCCGGACCAGACGCCTCCCGTGCCGGGCTATAGGCCAAAACCGTGTATCTCCGCGCCGCATTGGGGGCACCGGCCATCGTCGATCAGGTTCTTGCGGACCGTGTATCCCACGCGCTCGATCACCATCGCCCCGCACGAGGGACAGAAGGTGCTCTCGGCGCGGCCGCCCGGCAGGTTGCCGATGTACACATAGTACAGGCCCGCCTCCTTGCCGATGTCGTACGCCCGCTCCAGCGTCCCCTCGGGCGTGGGCGGAATATCGTCCATCTGAAATTGGGGATAGAAGCGGCTGATGTGCCAGGGCACGTGGCGGCCCAGGTCGCGGGCGATGAACGTGGCAATGTCGCGAAGCTCGGCGTCGCTGTCGTTCTGGCCGGGCACGATCAGCGTCGTCAGCTCAACCCAGATGTCCGTCTCGCGGACGAGCCGACGACAGGTCTCCAGCACCGGCTCCAGATGGGCCTTGCACAGCCCACGATAATACGCATCACGAAAGCTCTTGAGATCGACGTTGATTCCATCCAGCCAGGGCCGCACGAAGTCCACCGCCTCGGCCGTGAGATACCCGTTGCTGACGAACACGTTGGACAGCCCCTTCTCGCGGGCCAGGACGGCGCAATCCGCCGCCAGCTCCATGAAGATGGTCGGCTCGGTGTAGGTGTACGCGAGGCTGCGGCAGTGGCCGTGAACGGCCGAGTCGACGATGTCCTTGGGCCGGATGCTGCGGCCATAGAGCTCGCCTGCCTCCAGCGATACCTGACTGATCTGCCAGTTCTGGCAGAACTCGCAACGAAAATTGCACCCCGGCGCGGCGATCGAGAAGCTCCGCGAGCCGGGCTGAAAATGGAATAGCGGCTTTTTCTCGATCGGATCGGCATTGGCCGCACATACCCGGTGGTAGTTCATGGAGAAGAGCCGCCCGTCGTCGTTCTTTCGGACGGCGCAGAAACCCGTCCTGCCCTCGGCGATCAGGCAGCGATGGGCGCACAGATGGCACCGCACCTTGCCGCCTTCAGCGGGTTCCCAGAGGACCGCCTCCTTCGCCAAACCCTTTTCCGGATCCATCGTAGTCCATCCTTCCTCA
>DSDH01000237.1 GCA_011055475.1 Phycisphaerales bacterium
CCGCACTGGTACAGCTTCAGGTGCGGACCAACCACGATCACGGATCGGGCCGAGTAGTCCACCCGCTTGCCCAGCAGGTTTTCCCGGAACCGCCCCTGCTTGCCCTTGATCATGTCGGTGAGGCTCTTGAGCGGCCGGTTGTTGCTGCCCAGCACGGGACGCCGGCAGCGCCCGTTGTCCAGCAGCGAATCAACCGCCTGCTGGAGCATCCGCTTCTCGTTGCGGATAATGACCTCGGGGGCGTTCAAGTCGATCAACTTCTTGAGTCGGTTGTTCCGGTTGATGATCCGCCGGTACAGGTCGTTCAGGTCGCTCGTCGCGAAGTTGCCGCTTTCCAGCATGACCAGCGGCCGCAGGTCCGGCGGGATCACGGGAATCACTTCCAGCACCATCCACTCGGCCTTGTTCTCGCTGGCCCGCAGCGCGTTGACCACCTTCAACCGCTTGCTCAAATCCTTGATCTTCTGCTTGCTGTTCGTCTTGGTGATCGCGTCGCGCAGCTCGGTGGCCAACTCGGCCAGGTCCAGCCGGCCCAGCAGGTCCCGGACGGCCTCAGCGCCCATCAGGGCGCGGAAGCAACTGCCGTACTTGTTGATCGCGTCCCGGTACTCATCCTCCGTGAGCAACTGCTTTTGCTTGAGCGGGCTCTGCCCCGGATCGGTCACCACGTAGTCCTGGAAGTAGATCACCTTCTCCAGGTCGGCCGTCTTCATCCCCAGCAGGGTGCTCAACCGGCTGGGCATCGCCTTGAAGAACCAGATGTGCACCACCGGCGCGGCCAGATTGATGTGCCCCATCCGCTTGCGGCGGACGCGGCTGTGCGTGACCTTGACCCCGCAGCGGTCGCAGATGATGCCTTTGAACTTGGTGCCCTTGTACTTGCCGCAGGCGCACTCCCAGTCGCGTTCCGGCCCGAAAATCCGCTCGCAGAACAGCCCGTCCTTTTCCGGCCGATACGTTCGGTAGTTGATCGTTTCGGGCTTGCGCACCTCGCCGAACGACCAGCTCCGAATGTCATTCGGGCTGGCCAACATGATCTTCACCGAACCGTAATCGTTAATCCGATCGTAAATCGATTCCGTCATCTTGCCTTCAACTCCGCCCTGTCCCGAATTGGCGTGCCCCGATTTGTGTCGCCCGTGACGCCCGGAGCGCTGCGCCGCCGTCCGGCGGCTACAGCGGCGACCCGACCCGCTTCTTCTCCAACTGGATGTTCAGCCCCAGGCCGCGAATCTCGTTGCACAGCACGTCGAACGAGACGGGCGTGCCCGCCTCGAGCGTATTGACGCCCTTGACCATGGACTCGTAGATCTTCGTGCGGCCTTCGATGTCGTCGCTCTTGACCGTCAGCAGCTCCTGCAGCGTATAGGCGGCGCCGTAGGCCTCCAGCGCCCAGACCTCCATCTCGCCGAAGCGCTGTCCGCCGGTGCGGGCCTTGCCGCCGAGCGGCTGCTGGGTGATCAGGCTGTACGGTCCCGTCGCCCGCGCGTGAATCTTGTCGTCGACCAGGTGGTGCAGCTTCATCATGTACATGTAGCCCACGGTGGCCCGCTGATCGAACGGCTGGCCCGTCCGCCCATCGTACACCGTCATCTTCAGGTCGTCGGGCACTTGCGTGAACAGCTCGTCGGCCGCCGGGGACTCATGCCGGGCCTCCAACTCGTCCATCCGACGACGGACGTGGGCGTTGGCCTCTTCGGTCACCCTCCGCAGATCCTCCTCCGATGCCCCGTCGAACACCGGCGTGATCGCCTGAAAGTCGAGGATCTTGGCGGCCCAGCCCAAATGGGCCTCCAGAATCTGCCCCACGTTCATGCGGCTCGGCACCCCCAGCGGATTCAGGCACACGTCCACCGGCGTCCCGTCTTCCAGGAACGGCATGTCCTCCTCGGGCAGGATCTTGGCGATCACGCCCTTGTTTCCATGACGGCCGGCCATCTTGTCGCCCATGGACAGCGCCCGCTTCGTGGCGACGTACACCTTGACCATCTCGAGGACGCCGCTGGGCAATTCGTCGCCGTGCTTCATGCGGTCCAGGGTGGCCTTCTTCTCCTCGTTCAACTCGGTGATCTTCGGCCACCACTTCTGGATGACCGCCTCGACCTCACCGCGGAGGCTGGCCGGTTTCACCCAGGCGATATCGAAGTTTTCGATCTGCTCGTAGATCACGTCGTTGTCGTCGCTGGCCCCGACCTTCTGACGCGTCGAGGGGTCCACCACCTCAATGCCGAACTGCTCGTGCACCCGATCCATCATCTGTCGGAACACCGCACACTGACGGGCGGTCATGTTCGCGGCGTAGGCGGCCATCTCCACTTTCTGAGCCTTGCGCTGCTCTTCGGTGCCC
>DSDH01000048.1 GCA_011055475.1 Phycisphaerales bacterium
CACGGGCGGCGTGCCTGATTCTCCTGGTTTTTGGTGTGGCGCACCTGGGCCGGCAGGCCTATCTGGCCGCTTACGTCTACGACGCCGACAGCCGCAATCCCTGGGTGTATGCGCATACCAGCCGCAACGTTTTCGTGATCCTCGACGAGGTCAAAAAGATCGCCGCGGCCGACCCGGCGGGCCGCGACATGGACATCCAGGTCATCGTTCCGGAGAACGACTATTGGCCGTTGCCGTGGTACTTGCGTGGCTTTGGCAACGTGTCCTACGATACCATGGTGCGGAACGCCGTGCCCGCCGCGCCCTTGATTATCGCCAAGTATCCGGACGTGGATGCGGCCCTGCGGCACAAGCTCTACGTCCTGCCGCCGCCAGGTCAGAAAGAGATGTACATGACGTTGTTCGAGGTCGAGCTGCGGCCGCAACTGACCTTGCGCGGGTACGTGTCGTATTCGGCCTGGCAGCGTTTCGAGTACAGCGATACCGCCGACGTGGAGGCCGTGTTGAACGCCGACCAGAAGGCCCCGGATGGATCACAAGGCGACCGGCCATGAGCGCGGACGGGGCCCGTGATGCCTATGGCTTCATCACTGAGGCCGAGTGTGCGACCGGGGCCCATCGGTTTAGCCATGAGGCCATGGCCGCCCAATTCCACGTTACTCTGGTTCACCACGACGCGGCCTATTCCCGCCAGGCGGCCCACACCGCCTTCGAGGAACTCGATCGGCTCGAACGGGAGCTGAGTCGGTTCATCGAAAACAGTGACATCGCGCGGCTGAACCGTCTGGCGGTCGGTGAGGAGCTGCCGCTGGGCCCGGACACGTTTGAGTGCCTGTGGCGGGCGCGGCAGATCAGCCAGTGGACCGGTGGTGCGTTCGACGTCAGTGTCGGACCGCTCTATGCATGTTGGCTCAACGAGGATCGCACGCTGCGGCAGCCGAGCCCGCAGGAGATCGCCGCCGCGGCCCGCCGCACGGGGATGGATAAACTGATTCTGGATCGCCGGTGGCGCACCGCCCGTGTGACGGTCGAGGGGATGCGGTTTGACCTGGGGGCAATCGGCAAGGGCTACGCGGTGGACCGCATGGCCGCGGTCCTGGCCGAGTGGCGGATTGACCGCGTGCTTGTCCATGGCGGTGGGAGTAGCCTGTTGGCCTGTCGGGGCCCTGTATCCGGCAAGGGGTGGCCGGTGTCGTTCAGTGATCCGCGTGATCGTACGCGGCGATTGGCCCGTGTGGAGTTGACCCGTCGCGCGGCGGGTGGTTCGGGCCTGGAGCAGGGTCGTCATATCATTGATCCGCGTTCGGGTCGGCACCATCCGGTGGATGGAACCCTGGCCGCCTGGTCGTTGGCGCCCGATGCGACCACCGCCGATGCGCTGTCCACGGCCTTTATGGTCATGGAGGACGCCGAGATTGAGCGATTCATCGCGCGACACCCGGATATGGCGGCGATAGTGCTCCGCCGGCTCAGGCCGGGCTTGGATCAGTCTGACATCCGCTGCTGGGGTACCTGGCCGGAAGCCGTCGCCCGTGATTGAGGGGCCCGGCCCGACTGCACGTCGCTCTGGCGCAGGCGGCGACGGATCTGCAGAAGCTCACGGGCCACGGGCAGCGAGGTCTTGTGCAGCGAGATCCGGCTGTCGCAATCCCGCGTCCAATCGACGGGAAACTCGCAAATCCGATAGCCGCGCCGTCGGGCCAGGAGGATGATCTCCACGTCAAACGTGAACCCATCGGTCCGCGACAGGGCATAGAGTTCACGGGCCACGTCGCCACGGTACAGCTTGAACCCGCATTGCGTATCGGTCAGCTCGCGAGGCACGCCCAGAAACGCGCGGATAAGGCGTCGGAAGGACTTCGAGCAGAAGCGCCGAATCGGACTTTGCTGCTGATCGATCTGGCAGCCGTCGATTCGGCGGGAGCCGTTGGCGACTTCGCACCGGCCCTCCCGGAGCAACGCCAAGCCGCGCAGGGCGTTGTCATAGGGCACGCACGTGCCCGCGTCGGCGAACATCACATAGCGCCCCTGGGAGTGCAGGACGCCCGTGCGGACGGCGTGGCCTTTGCCGCGATTGGTCTGGCAGCGGATAACGTGCACGGGCGCGCCCAAGGCGATCGCCGCCTCCTCGGCCGCACGGCCGGTGCCGTCGCTGCTGCCGTCATCCACGACAAGGATTTCGCCGGCCAGGCGTTGCTGCTGCAGAAATCGCCACGCCGCCTCCACGTCGTGATGGATCTTGTGGCTTTCTTCGAAGGCCGGGATGATGATCGATAAGTCTACCGCCGCCGGGCTCACTGGGCTCTCCATGTCCGCACGAAACTG
>DSDH01000657.1 GCA_011055475.1 Phycisphaerales bacterium
GACCAAGAGAATGAAACGGTACGCAAGACAATATGGTCGACGTGGAATCGCTCTGATTCTGGCGCTGGTTTTTGTGGCCGTCTTCGGAACACTCTCCCTGGCCATGATGACACAGTCCTCGCGAAACGTCCAAATGGCCAATAATCAGGCCGTTGCCGCCCGCGCCAGGTCCGCCGCCGAGTCCGGCGTGGACTTCATGAAGTACTGGATGAGCCGCCAACACATGTCCGGGCTGATTCCTCCCACGCAGCGGTTCTATTACCTGTCCAAGGCCCTCTATACAGACCTCACCTCCAGCGGCATCGACGAGGTGATCCTTGGCGGCAGCCATCTGTGGGTCGGTTCGGCGGCCACGGGTGGCATCGTGTTGGATCCCTCCCGCAACGAGCGTTTCTGGGGACACGTCTCTTCCATCGATCCCTACACCGTCCGGGTGGAAATGACCGGGCAAAGCGGCGACATCCGACGCACCATCGCCGTGAATTATACGTTCGGCGTGCGACAGGATTCGGTCTTTGACTTCGGCGTGGCCAGCCGCGGCCCCCTGTCGCTGTCCGGCAATATCGAATTGACGGGCTACAACATCGCCGTCGAGGCGGACGTGTACCTCGAAAGCCTGCTCCACGAGACCGCCCTGTCGATTATCGGCAACAGCCAGATCGCCGGCGACGTGAAGATCGTTAATCCTGACGCCGCCGTCGACCTGCAAGGCGGCAAGGCCTCCATCGGCGGCGAAACCGGCAGCGCGGCGGTGGAAAACCACGTGACCGTTGGCGTGCCCCAGACGCAGTTCCCCGACCCCAACCCCACCTACTTCGAGAAGTGGGTGCAGAATGACCTGACGGATACGGCCGGGGACACCTATACAAATATACGTATTCCTGCGGGGACGAATCCCACGTTTAACGCCGACGTGACACTCCAGGGCGTCATCTACATCGAACAACCCAACGTCGTCACCTTCAGCGGCAACTGCGACATCACCGGCATCATCGTCGCCGAAGGGGATCCCGATGACGACACCCAGACCAACCAGCTTATTTTCCGGGGCAACGTGAGCAGCACCTCCGTGGCGGACCTGCCCGCCGATGACGAGCAGTATGTCTGCTACGATCACGATACGGGGGCCTATTACGATCTTCGCACCGAGACGGGCACGTTCGTAATGGCGCCCGGCTTCGGCGTGTCGTTCGGAGGCAACTTCGACACGCTCAATGGCGCGATCGCCGCCAACGGCGTGACGTTCTTCGGCAACGCCGGCGGCGTCATCGGCGGATCGGTCATCAACTACGCCGACACCCCCATGCTGCTGAGCGGCAATGCCGATCTGATCTTCAACCGGTCGGGTATCGACCAGCTTCCCGCGGGGTTCGTCTCCGAGATCGTGATGCAGTACGACGCCGCCTCGTACACGGAGGTCTACTGACCCGACGGGACCTGTCCTCTGAGGCCGAACCGCCGGCCCTGTGAAAAAGCCGTCGCAACACGTTGCAATCCGCCTCCGGCGGGCTATGATTGCAGCCTGCGTTGTATGGAAATGCACGGACGAGGACAGGGACGATGCCCAGCGGGAAGGGCACAAGGAGATGGCTGCGGCGGCAGCCGGCGATGCGGAAGGTGCTGCTGGCTCTTCTGCCATGCCTGATCGGCAGCATCTATTACTTCGGCTGGCGCTGTGCGGCGATGGCCGTCGTGGCGGGCGCAGTGGGTTTCCTGGCCGAGTGGCTCTTCTGCCGCACGCGGAAGGAACCCGTCTCCGAGGCGGTCTTCGTGACGGCCCTGCTCTTTACGCTGGTCATGCCGCCGACCGTCCCCTGGCACGTACTGATCGTGGGCATCGCGTTTGCCGTGGTGTTCTCGAAGGAGGTGTTCGGCGGGTTCGGACGGAACATCTTCAATCCGGCCCTGGCGGGACGATGCTTCGTGTACGTGTGCTTTCCGGTCGCCCTGACGGGCACGTGGGCCCCGCCGGCGCAGGGCCCGCTGGGCGCCTTGGACCGATGGTCCACCGTGTCCGGCCCCGATGCCATCACCAGCGCCACCCCGATGGCGCATCTCAAGGCCGGGCGGATCGTCCCCACCTCCGCGCCGGATGCGGCCACGACGATCCCCTTTCAGATTGAGCGGGACGAGGTGGTTCACGTCAGGCGATCGAGCCTGATCCGGTCCCTGGCCTTCGGGCGGATCAGCGGCACCGCCGGCGTCACCAGCGCCCTGCTGATCCTCATCGGCGGGGTCTACCTCTTCTGGACCAAGACCGCCAGCCGCACGATCATCCTGTCGGTAATTATCACCTATGCGGTGCTCAACGCGGTGCTCA
>DSDH01000570.1 GCA_011055475.1 Phycisphaerales bacterium
GCGCCAGGCGTATCCGGATGCGGCGATTACGCTGTTCGGGGATGGATATGAGCCGCGGGAGATGAGCGTGGCCGTCGGGCGGGAACACCTGGCCGTCCGGTGCGTTCCCGTGCGGTTCTGTCGGGATGTTCGGTTGCCGTACCATTTTCTGTGGTTCATGTTGTGGGGTATCCTGGCCAAGTTGACGCCCGGCCGGCGGGCGAGGCGGTGGCTCCTGGGGCGGAACGCCTATTGCAGGGCATTGCGCGACGCCGACCTGGCCGCGGAGATCACCGGGGGCGACAGCTTCAGCGATCTGTACGGGATGCGGCGGTTCGTATTGGGGTTCCTGCGTCGTTGGCTGGTGCTGCTTTACGGCAAGCGTCTTATCATGCTGCCGCAGACGTATGGGCCGTTCCGGCGGCGTCTGAGCCGCGTCATGGCGCGATACGTTCTGCGACGGGCCGAGCGGATCTATTGCCGCGACCACGAGGGGGTTGAATTCGTGCGGGCCCTGGTCGGCCCGCGTTACGGGGACAAGGTGCGGTTTGCGCCGGATGTGGCGTTCGTCCTGGACCCGCGGGCACCAGATACATTGCGGATCGTGCCGGATGACGGCCTGTTTTCCTCGGGCCGCATGATCGTCGGTCTGAACGTCAGCGGTCTTCTGTACCATGACAAGGACAACGGTCGGTCGTTCAGCCTGGCCGTGGATTACCGCCAACTCGCGCGGCGGGTGGCCGAGTCCTTTCTTGAAAACGAACAGTGCGTGATCCTTCTGGCGCCGCACGTGTTTCCGCCCAGAGGCTGTGAGTACGAAAGCGACCCGCTGGCCTGTCAAAGCCTCTACGACGATCTGACGCCGCGCTATACGGGGCGGGTGTTCCTAGCGGAGGGGCCCTATGATCAGGCCGAGGCCAAGCACCTGATCGGCTGCTGTGATTTCTTCGTGGGCTCGCGGATGCACGGCTGCATCGCGGCCTTGTCGCAGGGCGTTCCGGCGGTGGGCCTGGCCTACAGTAAGAAGTTTTGTGGTGTCTTCGAGTCGGTGGGAGCCAAGAATCTCGTCGCCGACCTGCGCTGTCTAAACGCCGATGTCGTGATCGCACTTCTAGAAGAAGCGTTTGCGAGGCGGCACATGTGGGCTGATGAGCTAGCACGAGTCATACCATGTGTACGGGAGACCGTGTTGCACACCTTGGACGCGTACCACGTGGATAGTGTTGCGGCTGTCGACTAACGCAAGTCATTTGTAGCATCTGTCATAAAGTCTGCCGGAAAGCCTTTCTGAGGACGCCGTGGATCAGATCACCCTGTTGATTGCTGCTTTCGGGTCCGTATCGGTGGTGCTTTTATCTCCGCCACGGGCCCTGGCCGCGTATGTGGGTGTTCTGGTATGGTACCCCTCTTATCTGACGGTACAGGTCGGCACGATCGATCTTTCGGTGAGCCGAATCGTGATCACGGTCTTTCTGCTTCGATGTATTACATCCCCTTGTCTCCGAACACGGTTCACAAGAGATGCACTCGATATATGGGTGTTGGCAAGCCTTCTTATTGGCATGACGGCTTATTACCTGGCAAACCCATCCTCGCGGTCGTTTGAGAACCGGCTGGGGTTTTTCACCGATACGGCGTTCGTCTATGTGTGTTTCCGTTTGGCCATTCATGATAGGGCCAGTTTCGTGTTGTTTGTGAAACTGACGGCGGTCATCGTCGCGGCCCTGGCACTTGTCGGGCTGGCCGAGGCCGTGTCATTCCGGCATTACTTCGCCTGGCTCAAGGCATACCGTCGGTGGCGAACACCTGGGCCCGAGATGGTGGAAGCGATCCCTGAAGGGCGATGGGGTTTTGTCCGTGCATGTGGGCCATTTGGGCACCCAATTATGTTCGGTATAACCTTTGCCATGTTTTTGCCGCTGGTTTGCATGTTGCGAAGGGAAAAGGGGCTATGGCGCTACGCGACCTGGGTGCTCGCGGGGCTGCTGGCTATCGGTGCTTTGAGCAGCATGTCCAGTGGACCGTGGGTGATGTTGATAGCCGTGTTGTTTTTCCTGGCTTTGAAGCGGTGGAGACAATGGTTCAAGCACTTGGTGATTGGTGCCTTGGTCCTCATTCTGTTGGTATCGATCGTGAGTAATCGGCCCTTTTATCATGTTCTGTTCAGCTTTGCGAACCCGCTGGGTGGCGCAGGATGGCACCGGGCGCGGCTGATTGACGCGGCAATCGATACGGTCGGTCAATGGTGGCTGGCGGGTTTTGGTGGGCGGGACCCCGGCTGGGGGCGATACGTAGGGATGGCGTGGACGGATATCACCAATCACTATCTGTTGATAGC
>DSDH01000559.1 GCA_011055475.1 Phycisphaerales bacterium
CCCGCCGGCGGGTTCACTCTGTATGGCGAGTCGGCCATCGGGATCGTCCCCGACCTGGGTGCGGCCGCCGGTCGCGACAAGCTCGGATTGTCCGAGGACGCCTTCGCCGATGTGCGCATCGTCCCGATGCGATTGCGAGCGGGTGATGATGCAAGCTGCCTGAACCTCAACCACGCCCAACAGCCGCGGCTGCTGGGCGTCGATCCGGAACAGCTTTCGGGACGCTTTGCCTTCCGCGATGTCGAAACGCCGCCCGCGCCTGGGGGCGCCAAGAGAGCCGAAGAGGCCCCACCGTCCGGCTGGGCGATCCTCCGGGCTGACTGGGGCGAGGATGTGGTCCCGGCCATCGGCGATTACCCCACGGTCTACTGGGCCCTGCACAAGCGCCTCGGCGATGAGATCGAGTACGTCGATGATCGCGGCCGCGCCTTCCGCGTGCGGATCGTGGGTATGTTGGAGGGCTCGGTGCTGCAAGGGGCGCTGCTGATCGACGAAGAGGCCTTCATCGCCCGTTTCGGTTCGGTCGCCGGGGGCCAGGTGTTCCTGGTGGATGCCCCATCGTCGCGGGCCGAGGCGGTCGCCGAGGCGTTGCGGCGGGGTCTGCGCGATTATGGCTTGGACCTGACGCCCACGGCCGAGCGGCTGGCGCGGTTCCATACCGTGGAAAACACGTACCTGTCGATCTTCCAGTTGCTCGGGGGGATGGGCCTGGCCGTGGGCAGCGTCGGCCTGGCGCTGGTGGTGCTGGTCAACATCCTGGAGCGGCGGTCCGAATTGGCGATGCTCCAGGCCGTCGGCTTCGACAAACACACCGTCGGGCGGATGCTCGCGGTGGAGCACATCGGTCTGCTGGGGGCGGGGCTTCTGCGGGGGCTGGTCTCGGCGATCGTGGCCGTCTGGCCCGCCGTGCGAACGGCCGGGTCTCGCATCCCCATCGGGTCGCTGGCGGTGATCCTGGCGGCCATCGGGGCCTCCGGTCTGGTGTGGATTCTTATCGCGACGCGTTTGGGCCTGCACGGGCGATTGCTCGACGCCCTTCGCAGCGAATAGACCCCGCCCTCACGCCGCCGCCGTTCCCGGGAGCCGCATGACCGTGTTCAGTCCTGCAGGGCGTTCATGATCGTATCGATGTCCACGTAGTCGCGGACCAGATCATGCAGCCGGGCGATCTTGTCGGTGTCGTACGAGCGGATCTTGAAGCCGATGTCGGCCATGTGGGCGCTGACGGTGAACGTGTCCTCCTTGCTGAGCAGCACGGGCACCTTGCTGTTGCGCATCAGCGGCATCAACCGTGGGTGAGGGTCAAAGCCGCCGGTGAGGATCAGGCCGCCGTTGTCCGGGCTGGTCTCGGCCAGGGCCAGCAGCGAGATGAGGATGTTGTCCAGGCGATCACCGGGGATGATAACGAGGGTCTCATCCTGGATGTACTCCAGCACGTGCTGCGGCTCCATGGCCGCCACGACGGTGTGCTCGATGCGGTTGCTCAGCCAGTCCGCGCCGCACAGCACCTCGTACTGGAACTCCTCGGCCACCTGGCCCACGGTGAAGTGCGTCAGGGTCGGCTCGTACGGAATGGCCCCCAGCAGCCGCGTGCCCAGGTTTCGCAGTCCCTGGGCGACCGTCTTCTTGATCTTGTCGTACTTGGCCGGGAGGACCTTGTTGAGGATGATGCCGACGACCTCCACCCCGTGATCGACGAACAGGGCCAGGCTCAGGGCGATTTCGTCGAGGGGGCGACCGATGCCCCCGCTGGTGACGATGACCACCTTGGCCTCCAGGAGCTGGGCGACCCGCGCGTTGCTCAAGCCGAAACAACTGCCCACGCCGGCATGCCCCGTGCCCTCGACGATCAGCATGGCGTGCGTTTTGAGGATGTGATCGCGGCAATCCAGGATCTGCCGCTCCAGCGGCGTCACGTCCGGATTGAAGATGAACTTCGTGGTGAAGCCGCGCTCGATGGCGATGGGGCTGAGGTAGTAGGGCTCATCAGCCAGGTCGAACACCTGATGGATCAGCACGGCGTCCTCGTCGATGTTCTTGCCACGGTACTGCACGTAGTGCTGACCCACCGGCTTGCAGTAGCCCGGATTGGCCCCCCGCTCAACCAGGAGCTGCATCAGCCCCAGGCTGATCGAGGTCTTGCCGCTGTCCTTCAACGTCGCACTGATATAAAGCGGTTTCACGTCTCGTTCCTTGCCGCGCCCCGATCTCGAATTCCCGCATGTTACTGATCGGCGAAGCGCGCCTGAATGTCAATTCAATTCCGATAAAAGCCGCCTGGCCGACAGGGACACCATTCGCCTCGTGGTTCGTC
>DSDH01000189.1 GCA_011055475.1 Phycisphaerales bacterium
AGCTGGTGGAGCCCCGCCGCGGCACAGGCCTTGATGTATTCGGTCTTCCGGCGGTTGTTGCCGGAGATGATGACGACGTTGCCCGGCCGCTCGGCAAGCATCTGCTCCAGGAAGTCCCCACGGGCGTGGACCACTTCCTGCCAATGCGTGGGGTTCTCACTGCGGGTGTTGAAGCCCTCGATGCGTTGCAGGTGGTCTTCGACGTCCGACCCGGGCGGCGCGTAGACGTGCACCGTCGGGGCCACCTGATCGTACATCACCTTCTGGACCAGCGCCGCGTGAAAATGGCCCGGATCCAGCGTCATCAGCTTGACCTCTCCCTGGGCGCCGGTGAACCTGCCCGGCCCGGTGCACGATGTCGTCATGCCCATCACCAGAATCCCCAGACCCACGCACACGATCCTCTTTGCCATGCCATATCCCTTTCCTCGTACAATCCTTGAAGGCCTCTGCTAGTGTTTGTCCTCTGTATGGCCAGCCCTCTGTTGAGCGCGTTGAATGATCTGAGCCAGATCGACGGGCTGCCCGCCGCGGGCCTTGGACTCATCCGCCGCGGTCATAAAGGCGAACAGTTCGATCGTTTCTTCGGGCGGCACCGGAACCTGGCCGGTCTTGAAGAACTTGACGACCTCGTCGACGAGGGGCTTGTACCCGGCGTATTGATCGAGCACGACGATGGCATCCCGTCCGTACACCGTCGCCCCATAGCCGCCCTTGCCCTGCCGTATGCCTCGAAACGTCGCGATGCGCCCGTCCTTCCAGCGGCCCACCACTACGTCCCACCCCTCCGTATGCACACGGCTGACGCTCTGGCACCCCGTCCCCATCAGGGTGTACAGGATCTCCACACCATGCACGCCGTACCAGTACAGGTCCGGGTGGTGCTCCTCCAGGGCACAGGGGCTGTACACGTCGCAGCCCAAAATGGGGCCCGTCTTGCCCTCGGCCTTCATGGCCTGAATGCCCAGGGCGTATCGCAGGGATGAGCTCGACCAGCACGGCACGCCCGCGGCCTTGGCGAGGCGAAATATCTTGAGGACATCCGCCAGACTGCCGGCCATGGGCTTGTCGATGAACACGGGCAACCCCGCGGCGATGACCGGCCGGACCTGCCGCAAATGCGGCCGGCCGTCCACGCTCTCAAGCAGAACGCCGTCGACCTTGGTGCAGAGTTCCTCAATGCTCTCGACGATCTCGACACCGTACCGGTCCCGCAACTGCGTGGTGAACTGCTCCACCCGACTGGCCGAGGCCTCCACGTCCGGCGATCCCCCCGGAAAGCCCGCTACGACCTTGCAGCCGTAGGGGCTCTGCGGGTCGTTGATGAGCCGTGTGAAGGCCACCACGTGCGAGGTATCCAGCCCGATCATACCCAACCGGAACGGTTCCTCACCGGCGCCGTGGACGGGCGCCATGGCCAACACCACCAGGAACACCATGACGAGAACGACCGGCCATGAATCCACTGATCTGCGATTGCTCATTCGTATGTCTCCCACCAGGCCCGGTGTCGCGCCAAGCCGCTCCGATCACGGCACCGCCCCACCCTACGCACGATCCGGCGCGAGCGTGTCCAGGACGCCGCGGGCATAGCCGACCGACTCGGCCAGGCCCGCCAGCGGATCATTCGCGTCCTTCTCATATTCGAACGACACCTTGCCCGCGTACTTGACGTCGATGAGGGTGGCCAGGAACTTTGGAATGTCGATCACGCCCCGGCCCATCTCGACACACGAGCCGGCCGCGTTGGCCGATGACACATCCTTGATATGCACATCGTGAAGCCGGTCGGCGTATTTGCGGGTCTCCTCCGCCGGATCCAGACCCATCCGCTGCGTGTGGCCGATGTCCATGCACAGGCCGATCCGCGCATCGAGGGTTTTGACCTTGTCATAAACACTCTGCGGCAGGGGATAGACCTTGTCGCCCGGCCCGTGGTTGTGAATGGCCACGATGATGTCGTACTGCTTGACCTTGCGCTCGACCAAGCCCAACAGCCCGGGGGCGGGCACGCCGATGATGACCTTCATGCCCGCCAGCCGGGCGTATTCGAAGGCCTGGTTGACCTCGCTCTCATTGCTCATGTACACCACGCCGCACCCGTACAGATCCAGACCGGCCCGCCGGGTCTTGGCCGCGACCGCCCGAATCTCTTCGGGACTCGCGTCAAGGGGCAAATGCATGCTCTTGAAGGCGATGTGCTTGAGGCCGACCCGCCGCGTCATGCTCAGAACATCGTCCAACTTGAAGTTGCGGAGGGTGTAACTGGCCAGACCAAGAGAGAACTTCGGCTTGGCCCCT
>DSDH01000416.1 GCA_011055475.1 Phycisphaerales bacterium
AGCGGCCGCCCGCTGATGGTCGGCGTGCAATTCCCCGGCCGCACCGTCTCGGCGCAGGTGTGGAAGGCGATGGTCGGACGCGTGCCGCTGTTCCTGCTGGATACGAACGTACCGGCCAATGGCCCGCAGGATCGGCATATCACGCAGGCCTTGTACGGCGGGGACAACGAGATGCGTATCTGCCAGGAGATGATCCTGGGCATGGGCGGCCTCAAGGCGCTGTTGGCGATGGGCATCGAGCCGGCCGTGTGCCACATGAACGAGGGCCATGCGGCGTTCATGGCGTTGGAACGCGTTCGTCGGCTGCGCAGCGACAAGGGCATGACCTTCGATGAGGCGATGGAAACCGCCAAGAGCAGCAACGTCTTCACGGTGCACACCCCCGTGGCGGCGGGCAACGACGAGTTCAAGGTGGAGCTGATCGACAAGTACTTCGGGCATTACTACGGCAAGCTGGGCATCAACCGCGATCATTTCCTGGCCCTCGGACGGGTCAATCCGGAGGACAGCAACGAGGGATTCAAGATGCCCGTGCTCGCTATCCGGATGAGCGCGTTTAGAAACGGCGTCAGCGAGTTACACGGACAGGTCTCACGGCGGATTTGGCGTGGGATCTGGCCGGACCTGCCTGAAGAAGAGGTGCCGATCCGGTCGATCACGAACGGCGTGCACGCCACCACGTGGGTCAGCTCGGAGCTGGCGGGCCTTTACGAGCGGTACCTGGGGGCCAAGTGGGCCGATGAGATCGTGGACAAGTCGATCTGGCAGCGCGTGGACCAGATCCCGGATGAGGAGTTGTGGCGGACCCATCAGCGCTGCAAGGAGCGATTGGTGGCGTTTGTGCGGGCGCGACTGATCCGGCAGAAGGAACGGCGCGGGGCCACGCGGCCCGAGATGGACGAGGCCGACCCCGTGCTGGACCCGGAAGCGCTGACGATCGGTTTTGCGCGGCGGTTCGCCACCTACAAGCGGGGCAACCTGCTGCTGCGCGACAGCGAGCGTCTGCTGCGGCTATTGAACGCCACGGACAAGCCCGTGCAGTTCGTTTTTGCGGGCAAGGCGCATCCGCGGGACACCGAGGGCAAGGAGATCATCCGGCAGATCGTGCACTTCGCCAAGGCGCACAAGGTGCAGAGCAAGTTCGTCTTCGTCGAAGACTACGACATGGACATCGCCCGGTACATGGTGCAGGGCGTGGACGTCTGGCTGAACAACCCGCGCCGCCCGATGGAGGCCAGCGGCACCAGCGGCATGAAGGCCGCGATGAACGGCGTACTGAACATGAGCACCCTGGACGGCTGGTGGTGCGAAGGCTACATCCCCAACGGCGGCTGGATCATCGGCGCCGGCGAGGAGTACGAGGACCTGGAGTACCAGGACCAGGTGGAATCGCAGGCCATCTTCGACCTGCTGGAAAGCGAGGTCGTGCCGGTCTTCTACAGCCGCTCCAAGGGACGCTTGCCGCGGCGCTGGATCCGCCGGATGAAGAACACGGTCAAATGGTGCGCCCCGCGGTTCAACACGCACCGCATGGTCGCCGAATACACCCGCAAGTTCTACAAGCCCGCCGCCGAGCGCTGGCGGTATCTGACGGCCGAGGCAATGAACCGGGTCCGCGCCTTGTCCAGTTGGAAACAGCAGGTCAGGGAGGCGTGGGCGGACCTGGCGATCGAGAACGTCGAGATGCACGCGGACGACGGGCGGGACGTATGCGAGTTGAACGTCCGACAGCCACAGCTCCACGTGGGGGCACAAGTCAAGGTTCGCGCCCAGGTCAAGCTGGGACGGCTCCGGCCTGAGGACGTGGCCGTTCAAATCTATCATGGGGCGATGGACTCGGACGGGACGATCCGCCAGGGGCAGGTGACCCGGATGCAACACGCCGGAAGCGTCAACGGCAACGGCCTGTCGCTGTTCGAGGGGACGATTCCGTGTACCTCCTCCGGCCAGCAGGGCTTTGCTCTGCGCATCCTGCCCAATCACGAAGACCTGGCCGATCCCTACGAGCCGAACCTGATCCTGTGGGAAGCGTAGCCCCTCCCGGAAGAGCGTTCGCCGCGTCGGGCCCACGGAGAGACGGCGTCTACTCGTGTTCCTTGGTGCTGATCAGGTCGTAGACGGTCTCGGGGTCGGTGGCCTTTTCGAGCTTGGCCTTGAAGTCCTCATCCAGCATGAGGCGGCTGATACGGCCCAGGGCCTGAATATGCGGGCCGGTCTGATCCACCGGTGAGACCAGCAGGCAGATGATCTTGACCGGCTTGTTGTCGATGCTGTCGTACTCGATGGGCGTGCCGGCGATA
>DSDH01000475.1 GCA_011055475.1 Phycisphaerales bacterium
ACCGGGGGCGCGAACGTGATCTCAAAGGCCTGTTCCCTGGCGCCCCATTGTGTTCACACTATTCTACCGCGTGGGCGGGGGGTCCTGCAAGGGGCAAGGATGAGATTTTTGACGAAACTTATCTCAAGGGGTCTTTCCGCCGCCGGCCATATGTTCCCGAAGCGTGGCGGGGGATAGATCGCCGCCGCTCATGGCGTCCAGCAGGGCCCGGACGGCGTGGGCGTTGCGCAGGGCCTTTTCTTCCAGGCGACGCACGGCCGGGTCCATCGTCCGGCGGACGGCGTCGCGCCGGCGCCAGAGGCGGTCGATTGTCGCGACCAGCTCGTCGCGCGACATCGTGGTCACGTCGAGCACGTAATCGCCCAGCCCCGCCTCGTTCATCACGCCGACCGACTTGTGCTCGTAGGCGATGCAGACCGTGGGCACGCGGGCCTTGAGGGCGAACACCACCGAATGGTACCGGTTGCCGACCATGATCTCCAGACGCTGCATGATGGCCTGCTGGACGTCGCTGTCCAGGCTTGCCGGCAGGATGCGGAGGTGTTCGCGACGACGGCAGCACGCCGCGATGCTTTCGATCAGGGGCAGATCGCTGTTGCGCCCGTACAGTTGGGGAAAGATGATGACGCGACAGTCATACGATTCGACCATCCGGTCGAGCGCCTCGGCCATGATCCGGATGTACTGGTCCTGCCGGGCCGCCGCGGCGCGGTCCTGCTTGAAGTTCCACCGCGCCCCGGCCGGGGTGAACCCCACCAGCGGCCGCGGATCGTCCGGGTCGAGCAGGTTCATCTCCGCGAGGATGCGGTCGACGCGGGCCGGGTCCACTTCGACGGGGCACTGAAAGGCCGAATCGGCGGTGACCTCCACCACGGGACCGGCGATCCTCAATTCATCGAGGTACGCGGCGCTGATCGGGTCGCGGAGCGTGATGATCTGGACGCGGCGGAGGATCCAGCGGCGCAGGGCGTTGCGCCGGCGGACGCGGAAGGGGCCCATGCTGGGGCCATAGATCATGACCGGTTTGCCGAACCACTTGGCGATGAACAGATGCAGCAGATGCTCGCCGATCTCGTGGCGGCGGTACAGGTCGCCGATATAGGGCCCGCCGGGGGCCGAGATCACCACGTCGGCCCGCGCCAGTTCCTCCATGGCTTCCACCGCCGGGTAGAGCCGCGCCAGCCATCGCATCGGCACGCCGCCGCGGCGCAACAGCATCCAGACCACGATGAAGGGTAGATGAACGAAGGGAAAGGCCCGGTCGATCGCCGCGAACGTGCGCCGGACGCGGACGCCCTCGCCCAGGTCCAGGCCCGCGGGCCAGGCCGTCAATACCGTCAGCTCCGCATCGGGCGCCACGCGGCGCAGCATCCGCACCAGGCTCCGCTGCGCCGCCTCATCGCCGCGGTTGTCCCCGTGCGAGTTCGTAACGACAATCCGCACACTATTCATACGACCGAAGAACCTCCTTCGCCCGACGCGTCAGGAACCACTTGAACGTCTGGCGATAGAGCTTGAGAAGGCATAGCGGAATACAGCGAAGGACACCGGCGAATGCCGGTTGCCGTGACCATCTCAGGTTGGCGGCAGGAATCCAGGCAATGAGCCAATCCCATAGCGTTGGCTTGAGAAAGCAGGCCCGATCAATCAAAGCGGGGGGAACCTCTTTGCCACGTCGCGAAAGTCGATCAGATCGCACGGGCAGATTGCGCTTCTTGAAAAGCGTCATGAAAAGCTGGCTCTGCACGGCGCGCCGGACAGGAAGGGGCTCCAGGCGGACCACCTGGCTCTTGATTACTTCTTCGAGAAGGTGCTGCCCTTGCGGGGTCCGTGCCATGACGATGCTGGTGCCCTTTTTGTCCGACGAAAGGACCTCCGGAAGATAGGCGTCCGCGAAGCTGAGGTCGGCGTACTCGGCCCATACATCAGGGCACATCAGGCAATAGGATTGGCTGAAGTACCATGCGCCGAAGATTTCGGCCCACCACGTGTTGAGCATGGGCAGGAATCGACGTTCGCCGTTTCGTTGATAGGCAATCATGCCGCCGGGCCAACCCTCGCCTCGGAACTTCAACTCGCGGACCTCGTTAGGATCGACGCCCATTCTGTCTAAGATCAGTCTCCATCCGCTTGGGTTCATGGTTCGCGAGCAAACCAGGCCGAAGTGATAGACAATGCGTTCTTTCAGGATCGGCAAGTGCATCTCGGCGCGGCGGATGCCGTGCAGGTGGCAGGGCAGGCCGACGACGGCGTAACGGCCGGGCTCCTCGATCACCGTCCGCAGCCACTGATTGAGGGG
>DSDH01000289.1 GCA_011055475.1 Phycisphaerales bacterium
GTGAAGTCCAGCGGGCGAGGATGGGTGGCCGTCGCCAAAGGCGATGGTCCGAGTAGAACGCGGAGGAGGCGGTTTCCAAACCCTGATAGCAGGGACGGTTCTCTGAGCCCCGCCCAGGACGTCAGGGTAGATGGTTCGCGCGGAACGTTGATCGAGAGGCCATGCAAAGGCGGAATCCACAGAGGCGGGGGATGCTGAGTGTGATCATGGGCCTTGCCGCGCTGGGTGCGGCGGGCGTGCCGGCGTGGGGTGCGGTGTCGAGCGACCAGGCGATTCGTGCCATCGCCGATCGTCTGGTGGACGCGCAAGTCATTGAGGGAACCCAAACCGGATATTGGCCGGGGGAAAGCCAGTATACGGGCTCCATTGTGGTCGGGCTTGCGGCGGCGTATCGGCGGCAGTGCAAGCCGGCGTGGAGGGACGCAGCCGTTCGAGGGGGCGCCTTCATCACGTACGCCACGGGCGGCTACTTCCTGCGCGGAGAAGATGCCTTCGCCATGGTCATGCTCAGCGAGATTTCGGCCGACCCCAAGGACAATCCGTACCGCCGTAGTCTCGAAGCCTTCTATGAGAAGGTGCGGATGCGACCCGGCGGCACCCTGCGGTTCGTCACAGATTTCAAGAAGCGATTTGAGCCGTCAACGGCGGTCCTGCACATGGCCTACCACACCGTGGCGGCCCATTACGTGAACGCCGCCGAGAAGCGGTTGTTCCGTGGGGTGCTCTTGATGTATCTGGCCCTGGTGAACGACGAGGCGGCGTCCTGGCCCGTGATGGCCCTGGGGTTGGCGACGTGGGCGCTGGCCGAGACGGGACCCTTGGACGAGACCCCCGTGGTGTGGTGGACCGGCGACTGGCCGGTGTGGGGACGGCGGCGACTGAATGAGCTGTCGAGCCTGTTGTGCAGTCATCAGTTGGCTGAGCCGGGCGGGTACTTCTATTGGCGATTCGACCATACAAACGGGATGTGGGGTTGGCCCGGTCCCGCGGGCGGTTTTACGGAAGACGCGGTTTATGCGCTGCTCGGCCTGGCGGCCTTGCAGCGCCGGGGCGCTGATGCCGGATTGGAGCAGGCCGTTGCCCGCGCGAGGGACGCGCTTGTGCAAACCGTCGAGATCACTGGCGATACCGCCGGCGCGGTGCGGGGACACGTGATCGAGGACAGCCCTGAACTGCACGTGTATGCCGGCGAGATGTTGATGGCGTTGTGTGCCGCCTCGGACGGCGAGGAACCGAACCTTGAATGGGCCATCGGGCCGGAGGGCCTGGGGGTTCTGGCTGAACGCTGGTTATCCGCGGGGGAGGCCTTGGGTTCGTGCCGGTGCGGCGACTGGGATGGGGATGGACGGGTTGACATGGGGGATTTTCTCTGGTTGTCGCAGCGGTGGCGGTCGGCCGAGGGAGGTCCATAGGGGTCGCGATGGTGGTTTGCCGGCTTGAATTGCCCCAAAGGTTTTCATTTTCGCGTCCGACTTTGCTAGAATAGGGGGGGCTAGTTCCCTGTCGTGAAGGGCGATTTCCGGGCAAAGTACCGCTCGTGTCCTATAGCCGCACGGCCTGGCGACCGATAGGGAATTGTCGGGAACCGCGGTGCATAGCCGGGTTTCGTAGTATGCGACAGGGGTCCGCTCATGGATGACGTGGCATTCGTGGTAGACTTGCCTTGGGGCCCGGAGCAGGGCAAGATCAAGGCAGGCAAACGCTGATAGGGAGGATTTCGATGGTCAGGTCAAAGGCGTTTCTTGCGGTGATGGCCGGTGGTGTCGTGGCAATGGTGATGGTTGGCTGCGCACCGTCCTATAACCCGGAGGACATCCAGGCGTTCGCAAAACCGCAGGATGTGCGTGTGACGTCCACGGATTACGTGCTGGAGCCGCCGGACGAGATCGAGATTCACAGTTCGAAGGTGCCTGAGATTCACCTCGAGCGCCAGCGGATCCGTCCGGACGGCAAGGTCAGCTACGAGGGCTTGGGCGAATTCGACGTGGCCGGCAAGACGATCGGGGAGGCGACGGCCATGCTGACCGAGCGGGTCAAGGCGCTGTACAAGCTGCCGGGCGAGCACCCCATCGACCTTCGCATGACGGCCTACATGAGCAAGGTGTTCTACGTGCTCGGCCAGGTGGATACACCCGGGCCGATGACGTATACGGGCCGCAACACGTTGCTTTCGGCGCTGGCTTATGCCCATCCAAACGTGATGGCTGAGACCAAGGATATACGTGTCATCCGGCCATCGTACGAACCAGGCGGCCAGCCGAAGATGTTCGTGGTCAACTACCAGGACATGATGGA
>DSDH01000395.1 GCA_011055475.1 Phycisphaerales bacterium
ACTGTGCAGCGTATGACGGCGTGCCGACGGCGCCGCGGCCGACCCCGAACCGTCGAGGCAGGGTCCGGCTCACACGCCGCTGGGCTGTCTGCCCATCGCGGCGCGGACCGACTCCTTGATTCGTTGGATGTGCCCGCGGCCCAAGGCCTTGACCTCGCATCCCAGCTCGAAGTACCGCCGAATCCGCGCATCATCGAGAATGCCGAAGCAGTCGATCACGGCGATCGGCTGGCCGGCCCAGGCCACGACCTGGTCCGGATCGAGCGCCAGGTAGGGCTCGTGCGGAACCGCCAGGATCACCGCCTCGGCCCCTTTCAGCGCCGCCGGCAGGTCCTGCTGAACCCGCAGGTCCGCCAGGTGCTCCTGGTTGCGGAAGAACCGCGCCCAGCTCTTGCCCGGCGCCGGGTACACGTCCTGGCTCTCCATCTCGTACCAGTGCTCGACGTACGGATCGTGCACCCGCATCTCGGCCCCCATCTCGGTCAGCCGACGCACGACGATCTCCGAGCCGCTGTAGCGGGTGTCGGCCACGTCCTGGCGATAGCTGGCGCCGCAGATCAACACGTTCGCCCCGGCGATGTACCGGCCCATGTTCCGCAGCGCATCCCGCGTCAGGGTCGCCACGTGCAGCCCGCGCGTGTCGTTGATGTCGATCGCCGCCGTCGTCAGCCGGAAGATGTCGTCCTCGAAGCCCAGCAGATGCTTGTACGCCCAATAGCCCAAGCCGCCATCCTTGGGCAGACAGTAACCGCCGATGCCCGGGCCGGGGAAGATGATATTGCTGTGCGTGGGCCGCATCTTGATCGCCTTGATGACCTTGATGAGGTCCACACCGTTGCGCTCGGCGAACAGCGACCACTCGTTCAGGAACGCCAGGAGTGTCGCGCGGTACGAGTTCTCCACGATCTTGGTGGTCTCCGATTCGATGGGCCGGTCCATCACCGTCAGCGGGTAGTCCTCGGTGTTGAGCACCTCGCGGAGGAACTTCTCCACGCGCGCCTTGGCCTGGCCGTTGCAGCCGGCGCAGACCCGCCAGAAGTCCCGAATCGACGACACGTACTCGCGCCCCGGCATGACCCGCTCGAAGCTGTGGGCCAGCACCGGCTCGCTGTCGATCCCCCTCGCGCGGAACGCCTTCTTCATGATCGGCCAGGCCACGAACTCCGTCGTGCCGGGCGCGACGGTCGTCTCGATCAGCGTCAGGCAATGCGGCGGAATCTTCTGCCCGATCGTCCGCATCGTCGCCTCCAGCGCCTGCATATCCGCCTGGCCCGTCCGCAGGTTGCCCAGGTCGCGCTTGCTGTAGTCGCACTGCACGTCCACGACCACCACGTCGGCCAGCTTCAGGCAGTCGCTGTTGTACGTGGCCGTCAGCGTCTTCTTGTCCCGCACGCAGCGCTCGATCATCGGGTCCACTTCCGGGTCCTCGGCCTTGACCGGACTCTGCCCGCGGTTGAGCAGCGGGATCTTCCAATAGCTGCGGGTGCTGGGCCGCTGGCAGCCGATCACGAACTTGCTGGGCCGGCCCGTCGCTTTGTCCACGGTGTCGGCGATGATCGCGGCCATGACCGCCCCGACGAAACCCACGCCCATGACCACCACGATCTCCTTGCCCTCCTGGCGCGCGGCCTCGGCGAGCCCGGCCAGCCGGTCGAACTCGGGGGCATACTCCTGCCGCTCCGGAATCGCGAACTTCTCCCCGGCCGGACTGATCGAATACTGCGTCATCGTTATCCTCCCTACGGGTTGGTTTCGCCGCATGCGTCGGCGGCGGGTCGTTTCATCGCGTGTACTGTAGCGGTTTCTCGGCATAAGACAATGCTCTTGGGCCCGGCGCTGGGGGTCAGTATCCTGCACCGACCGCCGTCTCGCTTGTGGCCGTCGGTGCGGTCTGTCCGGTCATCGCCTGATAGATCGCCCGCGCCATCACCCCCGCCCCGGCGGCGTCGGGGTGCACGCCATCCGGGAACATCTCCGGCTTGCCGCTCAGCGCCGTGTACAGGTCGATCAACCCCACGCCCATGTCCACTGCGACCTGCCGGACCCGCGGCAGGACCTCGTCCCGCACGACCGCCTCGCGGATGCCCCAGCGATCCTCATACACGGGCACCGGCAGACAGATATAGATGCGGGGGCGCGACGGCAAGGCCGCAAAGCGTCGTATCAGGTCCTTGTAGTCCCGATCGAACTCGTCGGCATACTCCCAGTTTTGCGGTTTGGAATCGTTGGTCCCCAGCTTGATGATGACCACGTGTGGATCATACACCAAGGCCTCCGCGAACGCTGCCTCATCC
>DSDH01000586.1 GCA_011055475.1 Phycisphaerales bacterium
GACCGTGTTTTCGAGTGCTCCGCGGCCATCCAGGCGGCGCAGATGCGCCAGGCCGCGCAATCGCTGCAATCGGACCCCGCCGACCCGGATCGCGACCGGGCCCCCTTGAGCTGAATGCCTATGTGGCGCGCAGACACCATAACCCACCCTCCAGGAATATCGGACGACATGCGACTAGGGCCGCTGGATGCGCTTATAGAAGCCCGTGCCCGTCGCCGCATCATAGTGCAGTAAACCCTGGAGCCAGGTCTGGGCGACTTTGCTGCCGTCGCTGAGCTCCTTGTAGGCCTCTACCCGGATATCCCGCGTGTACGTCGTGTCATTGGGATCTGCGGGCAGGTTCTTGTCTGCAGGGCCGATCACCAAATCATAATACTCCCTCGTGCCGGCTTCGAACGACTGGCGATTCATGGGCGAAAAACTCATCGTGGGGGAGGCCAGCACCACCGCGCGACCCCACATGAGCCCCCCTTGAGCCGTGTAGTCGATCCGAGTCTTCAGCGCGACGTTGTTACCGCAGGCCAGTTCCATATCGCTGCGCTCAATGAACCCCAGGGCCAGGACCGTGATCACCATCACCACGACCAGGACCACCAGCAGCGCCGCACCACGATGGGGTTTTCGTCGTCTCATGGTCTATAGATCCTTGTGTCCATCCCGACACCACAGTGACGCGGCGACCTGGTACGTGTTCATCTGGCCGTTCTCTTCCAGATCGAACTGCACCGCCACGAAGGGCTTATAGGGAGGGCAAGTGATCAGAAATCCAATGTTGCTACACCCCGAAACCAAATTGGCCTGACGCACGAGAAACAGTTCGTCGCTGTCGTACAGCGCGTCTCCATTTTCGTCAATCCAGGCATTCCCTTTCAGCGTAAACCCTTCGACTGCCTTGAGGCCGTGGACCATGACCACCTCATCCCCTAGGCGAATCGTGAACCAGTCCTCACGTTCCTCAACACCTGACGCCCAGCCGTCTTGAAAGGCCCGCTCCAGTGTCAAGAGTTCCACGGCTGTTCCATCTGCGTTTTGACGAATGATGGACTGCTCTTCCGGCTCGTTAGGGTCGCCATCCGCATCGTCATCGTGCCAGAGCTGGATTCCCCCAGCCTCGGCAACGACGATGGCATTGCTCTGTTGGATGAGCCGGCGGATGCGACCATCGGCATGCCGCAGGACGGCCTGCTGCCGACCCATGTCCTCGGTGTCGCGCTGGGCCGCGTTGAGGGCGAAGCTCAGCGAGACGACCGCCGCCAGGATGATGCCCGTCACCATCAGGGCCACCTGCAGCTCGACCAGCGTGAAGGCCCTCCCGGCCCGCCGATGTGTCCCTCTCGTCCGCATGGCCGCCTATTGATCTCCCAACATGGTGCCGATATGCACCATCCGGTTGCCACGGTGGTACACGTCCACGGTCGCCCAGATCATGACCTGGCTGCCCATCGTCAGGGTCTGGCACGTTGCTTGACGCGAGAAGTGGACATACGCGGGATCGGTAAACACCTCGCCCGATGCATCTCGGACTTGCCCTTCAGCTTCCGTGTACCCATGCCACTTACCCACAATGTCTCCAAAAGGCGTCGCGGCGATTTCCTCAAGCAGGTCCGAGGCCAGGTGGGCCGCAAGCGTGCGCCGGGCGGCATCGACCTGGACGGCGGCCCCGCCGGCGTAGGGCAGCAGGATCCCCGCGGCCGCCGCGGCCAGGATCGCCATCGCCAGCATCGCCTCGATCAGCGTGAACGCCTTGGAATCACGTCGTTTTCGCATCGCTTCGACCAAAAAGACCTCGTCACAAGCCACTCCGGGGTTCCGTGTGGTCCATGCCCATGCAAGCCCCGACGGGCGGTGGGCATGCCACCTTTCTGTCATTCCGGGCTTGACCCGGAATCCACGCATGGCGTGCCGTCGTGACGCTGCACAGCATGCGTGGATTCCTGTTCAAGCGACCCCGCGTTCCGATCCGGACCAGGGGCCGACGTCTCGACCTCGCCGCTCAGTACTGGCTGTTCATCGCGCAGTCGTTGGCGCGGAACTCGCCCGTCGCGGCGTTGAACCACCAGCCCGTGTTCATCGTGCAATCGGGCCGGGCCTCCGCGTCGCTTACGAAGGCGATGGTGTCCAGCCCGTTGAACGTGTTGCGGGGAATCCGCTTCAGGTAAGGTCCCAGGCCGTCGGCCCCCTGCTGCGTCAGGTCCTGCACGAAACGTGCGGGGTCAACGGGGCCGTCCTTTTGGGCCTGGCCGGGCAAGCGGTCCTCGTGCTGAATCCGGTACAGTTCGATCTGGCTGCGAA
>DSDH01000337.1 GCA_011055475.1 Phycisphaerales bacterium
CCCCGTTCTTCAGCGGGCTCGGCTCCCCCAAAATCCTACCGGCACAGTCTGATATCGAAGGCATCCGGACCACCCCCTGGAAGCGCTCTCGTTCCTCGGGCCCCACCGGGGGAATACCCTTAGTGAGCCCGATCCTCTCGCCCCCCGATGATGCGCACAGCCGTCCTGACCGACCGACGCGAGAACAAGAAAGAGGCCGAAGAGCGATGACGCCCTTCGGCCCCTGGTTTTCCATGCAGACGCGATGTCGGGATCAGATGTTGGCCGGCACCACAAACGGCGGACGATACTTGCGCGTGAGCATCTTGTCCGCCTCGGGATCGCCGACGAACTTCTCCTTTTTGCCGTCGAAGATCACCTGCCGGCCCAGGCGATAGGCGATGTTCGCCAGGTGCGGCAGGCAGGTGCTCATGAAGCCCACCTCGATATCACAGGTGAGCATCTCGCGCTTGCCCGCCTTGACCGCCGCCACGAAGTTCTCCACGTGGTTGCCGCCGCCGGCCCCGGTCAGGTTCATCGGATCGGCCGCCGGCTCGTATGACGTGGAACTCGGACCGGGCTCGTTCTTGCGGCCCATGTAGGTCTTCCACGTGCTGCCGTTCAGGTGCATCCAGCCCTCGGTCCCATAGAACAGGTTCCCGATGGTGATGCCGTCCTCCGCATTCGTATACAACCCGCGGGTTCCGAACTCCAGCAGTGTGCCGTCGGCGTATTCGAACAGCGAGGTCTGCGTGTTCGGCGTCTCCTGGCTGCACACGTCCTGGAACTTGTAGTACCCGCCGTGCGAGTTGATGCGAACCGGGTGCTCGGTCTTGCCCAGGCCCCATCGCGCGACGTCAAATTGGTGCGGACCCTGGTTGCCGGTGTCGCCGTTGCCCGTGTTCCAGTGCCAGTGCCAATTGTAATGGAACTTGCCCTCGTTGAAGGGGTACCAGTCCGCCGGGCCGATCCACAGGTCCCAATGCACGCCCTTCGGCACGGCGCTGTCGGGGAACTGGCCGAACGAATCCCGCGGCTTGAAGCACAGTCCACGGGCCATGTAGATCCGTCCGAGCTTGCCGCTGTGGAGGAACTCCATCGCGGCCCGCACGTTCTTGATGCTGCGGTTCTGGAAGCCCACCTGCACGATCCGGTCATACTTGCGGGCGGCCTCGACCATCTTGCGGCCTTCCCAGATGTTGTGCGAGCAGGGCTTCTCGACGTACAC
The DNA here is from genome assembly GCA_011055475.1 of Phycisphaerales bacterium. Classification (GTDB taxonomy): domain Bacteria; phylum Planctomycetota; class Phycisphaerae; order Sedimentisphaerales; family Anaerohalosphaeraceae; genus DSDH01. The sequence goes on from DSDH01000337.1 coordinate 1,208, forward strand.
GTGCTTGCCCCCCTGCACCGCCCAGATCGTGGCCAGGGCGTGCCAATGGTTCGGCATGCCGATTACGACCGCGTCGATGCTCTTATCCTCGTAGACCTTGCGAAGATCGTACTCGGTTTTCGGCTTGTACCCGTACTTCCTCTCAAACTCTTCGGCCCGCTTGTTCAGGACGTTCTCATCGCAGTCACACAGCGCCCCGACCCGCACGCCCTGGATCCCGGCAAAATCGTTGAGCAAGCCGTTGCCGCGACCCCGCAGGCCGATGACCGCGATGACCAGCTCGTCGTTGGCGCCCAGGACGCGATGGCTGCCGGCCAGAAAACTCGCCGCAGCGGCGCCGGCCGCCACCGTCGTGCCGTGCCGAAGAAACTCTCGGCGGGAAAGGTTATGAGCATTGGAAGGCATCGTCATCTCCTTAGAAAAACACATCACCTTGTACGTTTCGAATCTCAGGGTCTGCCTCGCGGCATCCTGCTGCCGGACCGGGCAGGCCACGTGCCGACTATCAAGGACATCGGATTGTATGGGCCGGGCGTTGACCGTGTCAATGTTTTTTCGTGCGCAAAACAATCAGCGCGATGTCGCAAACGGCAGATCACTGCGACGATTCCCGCGTCACCCGTCAAAAATACATCGTGCATTGCACCACCAGACTCAGGGGCGTGCCGCCGTACTCGCTGCCGAAGTCCAGGCCCCTGGGCTCCGGTCCCCACGGAGGGCCTGCCCCATCAAGCGCCGGGTGGCATGCCCAAGCACGCAAGCCCCGACCCGCCAGCGCCGGGTGGCATGCCCACGCACGCAAGCCCCGACCCGCCAGCGCCGGGTGGCATGCCCACGCTCGCGTGGGCATGGCTTGGCGATACGGGGCCGTTCATCGTCCCATGGCCACACAAGTGTGGCCATGCCACCCACGCCTGGGGCGCCTGCCACCCGACGCAAGCCGCACGGCCCATGCCACCCACGCAACGCGGCCGGGCCGCCCGTTCAGCCGAGGGGCCAGCCGCCGTGGGCGTCGATATACGCATCGATATCGGCCATCAGGCGGATCGTCTCGCCCAAGGCGACGGTGATCTTCTGGTAG
>DSDH01000227.1 GCA_011055475.1 Phycisphaerales bacterium
AGCGGGGCGAGATGCCGGAGACGCCGGTGGACTGCGTGTGGGCGCATGTCGCGAATGTGCTGGCAAAGATCAAGACCGGTCTGCTCCTTCACACGGGTCGGACGTATCAGGACGTGTTCAGGGGTATCATGGAAGGCAAGGCCAAGCGACGAGCCGAGCCGGAGCTAGGTATCTTCGGGAAGGCGCCCGGCGAGGTTGTGGAACCCACGCAGCCGAAACCCGCTCCTGCGGTCACTGTGGAGGCCAAACCTGAGCCCCAGGTGGACGATCAGGGTCGCCCCTTGACGCCGAAAGAAGCCGTCCGGCAGGGGTACGTTCCACTGTCCGACGGGACTCCCCTGGCCGAATCCGTCGGAGAGCACGACGACGGGCATGTCTGGGTCTTTCGGGGCTATCGACGGGCGGACGGCCGCCGAGTCGATATTCCCGTCATGCGGCTGTCGGATGCGGAAGAGACGGCGTGGAGGGAGCAATCCCGGATCGAGCACGAGGAACGGGCCCGGGCTCCACGTGAGACCACGGCCGGCGGCGTCGAGCGGATCCAGCAGACCGAAGAGGGCCAACGTGCGGCCCGTGCTCGGCGGGCCCTTGACCACCAGGTGAAGGAGCGATACCGAGCCCTTCGGGACTCTGGAATGCGGCGGGGCTCGACGCCGGCCGAGGCAACCGAGATGCGGCGGATGGCCGAGGTGCTTCGTGCCGAGGCGGACGCAAACCCGGAGAATCCGTCGGCCGAGACCATGTACAGTCACGCGGATCGCCTGGACCAAGTGGCCGAGGTGATAGAGCGCCACGAGCCAAAGGCGGAGCCCAAGCCTAAGCCGAAGGCGACGTGGACGGATGTGCCCGAAGGCCAGCGACGGGCGTGGTTGGGGCAGGTGAATAAGGCCATCAAGGAGCACCCGGCTTACCAGGCGCTTGTCGCGAACGAAGAGCATCTTGCCGAATTGCTGGATACCCTGGGTGGAGCGGTGGACTGGTCCAGCGGCGAGATGCGGGACGCAGTCGAGGGCCTGACCCCCTACCAGAAAAGAATCGTCCGGCAACACATGCCCGAGTACGAGAGGGGACCACTGGAGCCTCGGCTGACCGGCGGCTGGGACGTGCAGGCCGATTGGGTCCGGGAGCGCTTTGGCCTGGAAATCCGGGACCCGCGAGAGATGGTCGAGTGGATCGTGCGACTTCACGAGCGGCTCCGGAAGGATCGGGCGGGGATTCAGGAGTTTCTCCTGGCCGAGTTCGCCAAGTCGGGCCCGGATGCCGAATGGCTGGTCGGTCAACGAAAATTGCTTGGAGGTCGCGGCATCACGTTTGAGGAATTGGACGCGTTCACCGAGGGCTGGGCGGCCGACAATGAAATGATTGACACGGAGGTCCGGGACCTGTGGCGCAAGCCGGAGGTTCGAGAGGAGCCCAGGACGGTCGAGCGGACCAAGGCGGAGCTGTGGGACATGATCGGACGGTTGGAGGAGATGCTGGTCAAGAACCCAGACCGGCCGGACGCCGAGGCCATAGAGACGACCATCGATCGCCTGAAGGCCAAGGCGGGGCCGCCGCCGGGTGGCTATGTGCCCTTCGAGGTTCGCGAAGCGCCGTTGTGGTTTTCCAAGCTGGAGCAGGTGATTCGGGAGAAAATGCCGCCCGTGATGAGTGTCCAGGACCTGGACCGTTGGATTCGCAAGCAGGGGATCAAGGCGGAAGAGTTGGTGTGGCGTGGCCTGGACGAGATGATCGCGATGGCCGACCCCGACCGGAAGGTGACGAAAGAGCAGGTGCGGGAGGTCCTGGCGAATCACCCAATAGAATTGGAAGAACAAGTCCTGCTCGAACCGCTTCTTGTAGAGGAGGGACGGGCTACGGAGACCGAGCCCGTCAGATACCGGCAGTACACGCTTGAAGGCCGGAAACATAGCTACCAGGAGCTTCTCCTCACGTGGGCCAACGCGGCAAGGGACTTTATCGCCCCGCATTTCCCCGACATCAAGAATATCGTGGCTCATGCTCGTGTGGACACCCGGGTTGACGCGGCCGGGGATACGGTGCTCTTCATCGAGGAAGTTCAGTCCGACTGGCATCAGAAGGGCCGAGAGGCGGGCTATGGCGCGCCTTCCGAGGCGGAGTTCGAGGCCGAACAGGCCCGGATTCTTCGTGAAGCAGCCGGCCTCACCGAGGAAGCTCGCCGTCTCGGCGTGGATCTGGCCGAGCCGATCACGTCGGCGACGTTGATGTATGAGACTGTTATGAACCACCGGGCGAGGATCCTGGAACTCCGGGATCGGGGCCAG
>DSDH01000117.1 GCA_011055475.1 Phycisphaerales bacterium
CGCGGGCCCCGGCTATACACCACCCACGTTACGGGCGACACATCGGGGTCATCGTGCAACTCATCCTCCTCCGGCGGCCCCTCCCCCGTCGGAAATCCGGGCGGAACGTGCAGGGCAGACCGGATATACGGCATGTACCGTCCGTTCTGGTACATCTCGCCGACGGCCCAGTAACTGTAGGTGTTCGTCGGATGGAACCGATCCTCGATCCGCGCCGACAGGCCGCTTTCCTGTGCCGGCGCGGGCAGGTAGCCGCCCTCGACCAGTTCCGGCGGTAACTGATGGTCCTCCCACCCCATCGAACAGTCCTTCCGCGTCGGCGGGTGCTTGCCGTCGTGCTCGTTCATGTACATCTCGAGGCACAGACCGATCTGGTACAGGTCGGCGTTGACCGCCACGACCTTGGCCTGGCGCTTGACCCGCGCCAGCGACGGCACCAACACGGCCAGCAGCGCGCCCACGATGGCGATGACGACCAGCAGTTCGATCAGGCTGAAGGCTTTTCGCACCATGTCTTGCCTACGGGCAATCGTATAACCCGGCCCGGACCGCGAGCCAGTCGGCCGCCAACTCCGCCAGGTCCAGCAGGTTTACCACACCATCATGATTGACGTCGCCGGCCAGGTTTCCTCGTGGATGCCCCAGATCGCCCAGGACCAGTCCGTTGCCGTCGTAGTTCGGGACGATCAGGTGATACCCCTTTCGTGGATCGGGCGGAAATCCGGGCGCCACCTGGTTCAGGATGCCGATGACATCGATCACCCCGCCCGGACACGCATACCGGGAAAACCCCGTGCCCAGACCCAGCCGGAGGGGAAACGTCCGACCCTGGCCATCCGTCACTGTCAGGGTCTGGCCGGGTCCCCAGTTCTCCGGGTTCACGATCGTCACCTCTTCGAGGCGGACCCGGCAGCCCTGGTAGTACTCGCCCCCGCGCAGCCGGTTCGGGTCGAAGATCTCCGTGTCATCCGCGTATTTCAGGTCGGCCAGCGTGATCGGTTCGGGCTGCGGCAACCCCACGCCGGCCTTGACCAGCTCCATCGTGAAATCAAATTGCGGCAGGGTCTGGTGGTTCTCGTTGATGTTCAGCTTGCCCGCGTAGAAGAGGTAGGTCCCCGTCACGCGAACGCGGTCGCCGGCCCGGAACACGTACCCCGTCTGCGGGTCGCGATTCAGCCGGCAGATCTCCGCGAGCCATTCTCCGTTGGTGTAGTTTTCCTCACCCGGCCCATTGCCGTAATTCTGCCCGATCCAGCAGGCCGTCCCCGCGTGGTCCTCGCCCTCGCCCTGGACGAATACCTCCCACTGCCCCCCCATGAGCCACGGACCGACTGTCGGATCGGGCGTCGGATCGAGCCACTGCTCCGGGTTGTTCAGGAGAATGCCCTCGACGACCACCTGCCACGGGCCGTGGTCGTCGAACGCGCTGCTGCCGTCGGCGTGCACGGCCTGCAACTCTCGATGCGTGACGGGCACGGGGGCCTGGGCCATCACCAGCGGCCCCAGCACCACCGGCACGAATACCGCCCAAAAACGCGCTTTCATCATATCCCTCCTTCGCATAGCATTTGCCCTTGTTCGCATAGCATTTGCCCTTGACAGGGCACGACTTTCTCGTAGACTCAGTGAACGCGCATAAGAATAGGCGATTCGTGTTACCAAGTCAAGCGCCGAAGCAGGTTTTTTGCCGAACAGGATATCGTGATCGACCGGGAGACGCCAAGATGCCGACCGAACCACTCGTGCTGAAGATTAACCGGACCGAGGAGTACCAGCCCTTGCTGGAGGGGCGGCCCGCGACCCGCGGCATGCGGTCGGGCCGGGTCTTCCTCAAGCCCGGCGAGAGCTGCGGCCAACACTCCACCGGGGCCCACGAGGAGCAGCTTGTCTTCATGGCGGGCCGGGGCACGGCGTATTGCGGCGATCCGGCCCAGGGGCTGGAGGTCGCCGAGGGGTCGATCCTGTACATTCCGCCCCACACGCCGCACGACATCCACAACACCGGCCCCGAGCCGCTGGTCTACATCTACTGCGTCGCCCCCGTCGCCGATGCCCCCGCCGAGACTCCAGCCCCGTAAGCATCGCATGGCGGGCCGGTCCTGCGCGGGGGGGACAACGAACGCCAGGCCCGGAGGCTGCCGGCCGCCACGGGGGCGTGCACATCAACCATCGTCATTCCGAGTCCGCCGCAGACGGACCGAGGAATCCGTTTTTCAGCGTCGCGCAGCGACCCCGCATTCCCTCCTTCCAACAGGCAATTCTTATTCTCCCGACCGGCTTGACC
>DSDH01000422.1 GCA_011055475.1 Phycisphaerales bacterium
CGGTTGACCAGCGCCCACTCGACCCCCCATCGGAGACGCGCCCCCAGGGACATCTCATCGGCGCCGATGGCGTCGGGATGCTTGCGCGTGGTCAGCTCCAGGGCCATGGGCTCCAGCGCCCCCTGGGACGTCGATCGCAACATCGCCAGGTCCAGCGTCACGCCGTCGCCGGCGGTGGCCAGCAATTCCAGCAGCTTCGAGGCCGGCACGGACTCGCGGCCCGAGGTCTCTCGGGACGCGTTAACATCCACGATGCGGTCGCGCGGTCGGATCCCCGCCCGCCACGCCAGCCCATCCTCCTCCACGGCGCTGACCAACAGGAAATACGCAATCTGACTGTCCTGCCGCATCAGATCCGCCCGGTCCGGCACGTAGAAGTCCATGCCGTACCGGATCTCGCAGGACTTGCGATCCAGCCAGCCCTGAAGCCCCTCTTCGCCCATCATCACCTTCAACAACGGGATGATGGTCACGAAACTGACCGAGAACAGCATGCCGATCATCACCGCCGTGGCCACAACGACCACCAGGCGGGGCCACTGCGGCCAGACGTACTTCCAGATCCGCCAGAACTCCTTGACCGATCGGTCCGGTTTCGCCTCGGCTCTCATCGTGCAATCCCTGTTTCTCGGTTCATCCGGCACTTGGCCGCCGGGATGTCAGCGTTGCCCATACCACTGCTGATAGTACGCCTGGTAGTCGCCCGAGACCACGTGTTCCAGCCACGCGGCGTGGGCACGGTACCAGTCAATCGTCCGGGCCAGCCCCTCGTCAAACGTCACGGACGGTGCCCAGCCCAGCTCGTCGCGAATGCGACTGGCGTCGATCGCATACCGCCGATCGTGCCCGGGGCGGTCCTTCACGTGGCGGATCAGACCGGCGTCCTTGCCCAGACGATCCAGAATCCATCGCACCACCTCCAGGTTGGTCCGCTCGTTCTGACCGCCGATGTTGTAGACCCGCCCGGGCGGTGCGGCCGTCAGCACCGCCCACAACGCCCGGCAATGGTCCTCGACGTACAGCCAGTCCCGCACGTAAAGCCCATCACCATACACGGGAAGCGGCCTGCCGTGAAGCGCGTTGTGGATCATCAGCGGGATCATTTTTTCCGGAAACTGGTAGGGGCCGTAGTTGTTCGAGCACCGCGTGATGTTCACGGGCAGGCCGTAACTGTGACCAAAGGCATGCACGAGGTGATCGGCGGCGGCCTTGCTGGCCGAGTACGGCGAGTTCGGCTGGATCGGCGATTCCTCCGTGAAGGCCCCGTCCGATCCGAGCGACCCATATACCTCATCCGTGGAGACCTGCACAAAACGCCGGACTCCGCGATCCAACGCGGCCTTGAGCAACGTCAGGGTGCCCCGCACGTTCGTCTCCACGAACGCATCGGCGTCCATCAGCGAACGGTCCACGTGGCTCTCGGCGGCGAAATGGACCACCGCCTCGACGTCGTGTTCGGCCATCAATCGCGCGACCAGGGCCGCATCGCAGACGTCGCCTTTCACGAAATGATGCTGCGGCCGGTCCACGTACCCGGCCAGATTCTCCAGGTTGCCCGCGTAGGTGAGCTTGTCCAGGTTGACCACGCGGCATTCGGGCTGTTCGTCCAGAACCATCCGCACGAAGTTGCTGCCGATGAATCCCGCCCCGCCGGTTACGAGTAATTGCATAATCCCTCCACGAATTGCGCCAGCTCCGGCTGCCACTTGCGGATCGGCCGTCCCAGCCACTGCCGCAACCGCGTGCAGTCAAACCGGCTATTCTTGGGCCGAACCGCGGGCGTTGCAAAGGCCTCACTGCCGCAGGGCTCAATCCGTACACCCAAACCCGCTCGCTCAACAATGAACCGCGCCACTTCATGGCGGCCGGCATACCCCGCCGCGGCCATGTGAAAAAGCCCCGTCGGAAACGCCGGCGCATCGATCATAGCCCGCAGCACTTCGGCCACCTGCCGGGTGGACGTCGGCGAACCGACTTGGTCGTCCACCACCCGCAGCGTATCCTTCGTCCGGGCCAGATCGAGAATCTTCGTCGCGAAATTCCGCCCAGCCCGGCCGTAGGTCCATTGAACCCGCACGATGCAGTGGGTGCAACCGCTGGCCTGGAGCGCCTGCTCGCCGGCCAGCTTGCTGCGTCCGTACACATTCAGCGGATTCGGCACATCCGTCTCGACATAAGGCCGATCCAGCCGGCCATCGAAGACGAAATCGGTGCTGATGTGGATCACGGCGGCGTCTCGCTCGCGGGCCAAATCGCCCAGCCGACCCAC
>DSDH01000666.1 GCA_011055475.1 Phycisphaerales bacterium
CTCGGGGGTCACCGAGGCCCTGGCCACCTCCTCCCTGCTCAACGCAAACCGGGTAGACGTCCCGACCGAGGACCCCCAGCCCTCCGACCCCGTCCAGGAAGCCCCGGAAGACACCATCCCCTCTGAGGACACCCCGGACGACAGCATCCCCACCCAGCCGGAAGTCGGCGGAGAGCGAACCACCAAGCCCCCGCAACAGGGACCCATTACAGAACATGACGGAATCTCCGTGCTGGAGATCGCCGGTGGGCGCGTCACCACTCTTGAGGTGGCTGCCACGGGTGCTGTTGTGAAGGTTGAGATCACTGATCTGCCTGCGCATGGCAACGCCACGGTCAACCCCGACAACAGCATCGCCCTGGTGCTTTCGGGCAGCGACTACAGCGGGCCCCTGTCGTTGGGCTACAAGATCACTCATGCCGACGGCACGACCGAAAGCCATACGGCAAGCTTCAAGGTGGCAGCCCCCACCCAAGAGGCCGGTTGGGGTACAGGCAACCACTACATGCTGGAAGCCGACGCGAATGGCGACGTCATCGTCGAGACCGGCGACAATCACCGCAAGGTCTATGTCTCGGGCAGCGAGAGCGCACTGACCAAGGCCGATATTGCCGCCCTCGAGGGTCTCAAGGAAAGCGCCATCACCGCCAAGTGGCTGATCGCTCACCCCGAATACGGCGGCTCCGAGGAGATGGCGCTCGCATCCGATGTCGGGATGGAGCTCTGGTACGGCCTCACCGGCGCCTGGCCGCGGGAGGCGACCTCGCATTGGCTGCTGTTCGAGAGGGGTCATACCTACGAGGACCTGGGCCGGATCATTGCCCGCGGTGCAGCAGGCGAGAGCGAGTTGCACCCGCTCCACGTGACGTCCTGGGGGGAGGGCGAACGGCCAGTCCTTGCATCGAAGATCGAGGTATTTCAGGAGCCGAGCAAAAACGTCGTCTTCACCGATGTTGCCCTTCCCTCGGGCATCCGGATGCTCATCGGCGAAAACTTCCTATTCGACGATGTTCTGGTCACAGGTGGCGGCAATGTCCAGAACATGCAGAATGTCACGTTCCGGAATTCCGAAATCAGGGATGCATCCAAGGACGCTCCGACCAACGGCGAATGGCATCCCCATGTCGATCGCGACGGCGGGCTCTTCGCAAGCAAAACCAGCGGCATACTTCTCGAGGGCAATTTCATCCACCACAATGGCTGGACCGAGGGCTATGATGGCACCGCCAGTGCCGGACAACCGCCCAGCATGTACAGCCACAACATCTACCTGCAGAACAACACCACGGACGTGACCTTCCGCGACAACATCTCGTCGCAAGCGGCATCTTTCGGTGCGCAGTTGCGCGGCGGAGCCTATGTAGAGGGCAATGCCTTTATCGACAACAACGCCGCGGTGACCATGCTGGGCGGAATCTACCTAACCGACGGTCCGATCGGGAACTTCACCTTCTTCGCGGACAACCTGATCACATCGGGTGCCCACAAGATAGCGGAGCAGATCGGCGCCCTGACCCTGGGCATCGACAACGGCGCCTATGACACGACCCTCCTGGATAACATCATCGCCCACCTGGCCGATCCCAACAACCCCGAGGAATTCGCCGAAAAGAGGTGGACCCATTCACCGCTGAGCAACGAGCACGAGGCCTTCTTCGACAACACCATCGTCTACAACTGGGTCGGCTCGCGCTACGAAAGCTATTCCGTTCTGTGGAACAATGACGGGGCGAACGGGCTGGATGCCGAAACGCTGAACAAGGTCACGATCCAGAACTTTGCGGCCGAGCTTCTGAACCAGGAGAGCGCCACTATCAGGGAGCTGATGGACTACATCGGCTCGCTCGCCGACACGGATCTCGACGACAGCTTCACCGCGAAGGACATCGTCGCCTGGTTCCAGAAGGGCTTCGGCATGGATGCCAAGCCGGATGGGGCGGCCACCGATCACCGCTTCGTGCCGAATGCACTGGCCGACGGTATCCGTTGGGACAACCGCGTCAACTGGACGACCAATGAGGTGCCCGACGATGGCGACAGCGTCGATCTTGGCGGTAACTGGGTCTATTACGGCGTGCGTACCACGCGGATCGAGGATCTCGACCTGGGTTCGGGTGGGCGGCTGCATGTCACCAGCGGCAAGATGACAGTCGAGGGTACGCTCGAGACCGGCGCGGGCGGTGGGCTGATCACGGTCGAGGGCGCGGGCCAGTTCTGGACCGACGGCTATGCCGGGACCAGTCGACTGGCCATCGATATCGATGGC
>DSDH01000680.1 GCA_011055475.1 Phycisphaerales bacterium
AAGGCCGACACCACGCGAAAGGCCAGCATCCGACAGAAACGAAAGCTCGGCGGATGGGATCACGACTTTCTGCTCCACCTGATCACCCAAAAAACATGAGAATGCGTTTGCCCTGTCTGCCTGGGCTCACCTGTTGATCCGGCCCAGAAAATGGGATACAGTCTTATACGAGCCCTGTGCCCAATTCGTCACACACGATCGAAAGGAGACACAATGGAGTCGCTGAAGTGTACGGTTTCCGGGTCGCTCCGCCGGGCCACTTGGGTGCTCTTCCTGTGGGCCATCCTCTTATCCCCCCTTGGTGCGGCCGCCGCCGATAAAACGCCGGGCCTTCAGCTTCGGTCCATGACCTTCAACGTCCGATATGGAACCGCCAACGATGGCCCCGACCATTGGGAGAACCGGCGGCACCTCGTGTTCGACCGCATCCGCCAAAGCCACGCCGATGTCATCGGGCTCCAGGAGGCCCTGCACTTCCAGATCCGCCAGATTCTGGACGCCGTCGAGGGGTACGCCTCCATCGGCGTCGGACGGGATGATGGCGCCTACCGCGGCGAGTTCAGCAACATCCTGTATCGCACGGATCGGTTCCGCCCCGACGCCTGCGGCACCTTCTGGCTGTCGGATACGCCCACCGTGCCCGGCTCCAAATCCTGGGGCAATACGATTACGCGGATCTGTACGTGGGCCCGACTGGTGGAAAAGGACAGTGGCCGTGCGTTCTACATGTTCAATGTCCACCTGGATCATCAATCACAGCCCTCCCGCGAGAAAAGCGCGGCCCTGATCGCCCGACGAATCGCCGATCGCGCCCATCCGAACGAACCCATCCTCCTGACCGGCGACTTCAACGCCGGGGAGCAGAACCCGGCCATCCTGTATCTCAAGGGCAAGGGACCCGACCCGGATGGGGAGATGACCCCCGTGACCCTCGTGGATAGTTATCGCGTGCTCCACCCCAACGCCGAGACCGTAGGCACCTTCAACGGATTCAAGGGCCGGACAGACGGCGACAAGATCGACTACGTCTTCGTCCAGCCCAAGACTCAGGTGATCGACGCCGAGATCGACCGTACGAACGAGGACGGTCGCTACCCCTCGGACCATTTCCCCGTCACGGTGACGGTGATGCTGAAGATCGGTGCATCAAGTGCGTCGGACCTCAGAACCGCATCCAGCCCGGGCAAGAACGCACGGAACGCACGGGCCAACTGACGCCCTGGAGCCGGCCTGACTTACGCCAGACCGGCTTCGCGACGGAGGTATTCGATCTGTCGCCGGGAAAGCGGTTTGTAGGCCCCGAGCGGCAAGCCCTTGACCGTGATCGAGCCGATCTGTGTGCGTTTCAGGGACTTGACCTTGTGACCCAACCGGGCCAGCGTCCGGCGGATCTGCCGGTTCATGCCCTGGCGGATCACAACCTGCAGCGTCGTCAGTCGGTCGGTCCGATGAAGCACCTTGACCGCCGCACGCGCCGTCTTGCCCTCGGAAAGCCAGACCCCCTTCTTGAGCTTTTCGATCTCCTCGCCGGCCACCCGCCCCCGCAGCGTAACCTCGTACGTCTTGGCGATCTCGTAGCGGGGATGGGTCAGTCGGTTGGCCAACTCGCTGTCGTTGGTCAATAGCAGGGCCCCCGTGCTGTCCGCATCCAGCCGCCCCACGCAGAAGACCCGCTCCGGACAATCCACCAGGTCCACGGCTGTGCGGCGGCCCCACGGGTCAGCACTGGTGCAGATCACGTTCTTGGGCTTGTTCAAAAGGAAGTACGCCGTCTGCGGTCGGCGGATGGGCCGGCCGCCGACGGTGATGCGGTCCTTCTCCGGGTCCACGAACGCCGGCAGCGTATCCACGACCTGCCCGTTGACCGCGACTTGGCCCGATACGATCAGCTCCTCACAATGCCGCCGCGAGTCCACCCCCGCCGCGGCCAGAACCTTCTGAAGCCGCTGCCGCCCCGCCTGCGCCCCGTCGGCGTGAATGGGGCGCTTGCGACGGCCCGACCCGGACCCCTGTCCCGACCGCGAGGCCCGAATCGGACGCTTCGCGGCCTTGTCCGCCGGCTGATGTCTATGCGTGCGCGGTGTGCGCTTCTGCCTGGCCATCATTCCACCTGTTCGCCCAATTTGCACTACCCCTCTCGCCCTTTATGGCGTCGCAGCCGGCGCGGCGTTCCCCGGTGTGTCCCCCGATTCCGCAGGCGGCGCGGCGGGCGCCCTGCCGAAGTCCACCCGCGGCACCTCACGGGCCTCGGGGG
>DSDH01000553.1 GCA_011055475.1 Phycisphaerales bacterium
GAGCCGTAGGAGTCCAGGATCGAGGCGATGTACGCCTCGGTGGTCACGTCCGACGTGCTCGTGTAGGCATCGTGGTAGGTCCCGGCAGCCAGCCTGTCGTAGAACGCCTCGCGCACGCGCTCGCTGTAGGCCATCGTGCCGAACACGGCATCCAACGCCGCGGCCATGGCCCCCTCCCGCGCCACAAAGTCGTCCGTCCGGCTCAGCAGCAACGCCCCCGCGTGCTCCATCGCATCGAGCCACGACACGTCGGCCCCGAACGGATACGTCCGCACCAGGCCCAGCCCCACCGTGCCCGACAGACGCGGGGCCGTGCCCGACGCCGGATCACCGTCGTCCAACGGGTCGTCCCAGCCGCCATCGAGATTCTGCAGGGCCATCAGCCGCTGCCCGGCCGCGGATAGGGCCCCCTCGGTCGGATCGACCCACGCCGCGAGGCCCTCGTACAGGCGAATCCGGCCATCGTACGATCCGACGAGCAAATCCAACCGCCCATCCCCCGTCCAGTCGCACAGCGATGGCCGCGAACGGACGCTGGTGACCGTGCCGCTGTCGATGTCGATCGGAACCCCGTCCGACTCGATCAGTTCGTATCCCTCGAATCGCGGCTCGGCAGCGGTCCCCACGTTGCGGTAGAACAGCACCTGGCCGTTCGTGTTGCCGGTAAGCAGGTCTTTGAGCCCGTCCCCATCGAAATCCGTCACGATGGGACTCGAGCGTGCCGAGGGAACGACCAGGTCCGCCTCCCCCAGTCTGACGAATTGCATCGTGGCGAAGTCGGGATCGCAGTCCGACCCCTCGTTGATGTACACACGGATGCGCCCATCGACCGCGCCGACGATCAGGTCGTTGCGGCCGTCGGCGTTCCAGTCGGCGACCACGGGCGTCGCACGTGCGCCCACGTCGATAGGGCTCTTGGCCCCGGCCGGGCCGACGGTTAGAAACCGGCCCGCGTCAAACGTCGGCGTGGTGTCCGTGCCCACGTTCAGGTACAGCCTGATCGTCCCATCGCCCTGGCCAATGAGCAGGTCCTTTCGCCCGTCGCCGTTCCAGTGGACCACCCGCGGGAAGCCGACCATGCAGCCGGACTTGACGAAGGTCAGGTCCTGCCCGTCGGCCTGGACGTGGAAGAACGTATCGAATCGTGGAACCTGCCGTGTGCCGTGATTGAGATACACCCGAACGCGACCGAGGTTGGACGAATCAGGCCCACCGCAAGTGATCAGGTCGGGCAGTCCGTCGCTATCCCAGTCGGCCAAGCTCGGCACGGAGTAGTCCCCGGTGTTGATCTCCATGGCCGGCTCGCCGGCACGGATGATCTGCTCCGGGCCCAGGGTCGGCACCGCTGCTGCTGCCGGACTCACCGCCATCAGCACAAAGACCACCCCCGCTCCAAGCGAACGTCCAATGGATCGGTGCATCAAAGAGCCCTCCAGCCGTCTTCGCAGAATCTTTAGTATACCACCTCACGCATCCCCAATCAAGCTTGCCGTGGCCAAAAAACACCGCCCGGCCCGCGACGCAGACCGCCCAGGCCGCCCGCTGGCTCACCGACCGCCTGGCCGACGGCCCCGCCGAGGCCGCCGACCTCCTTCACGAGGCCCAGCAACACGGCTTCGCCCGGTCCACCGTCCATCGTGCAGCCAAGGAACTGGGCGTGAAGAAGCGACGCCGCGGGAAGAACGGAGATGCGTCCACTTGGTCCCTTGTGGGCTTTGATCCGGACAGGAGGATGTAATGCGCGGATTCACGGACTGTCAAAGCGGATAGGTTGCGAAGACGCATTTGGAATTAACATGGGCAATTTTAGATGTTCTGGCAGGCTAGTTCTCCCGGAGGGGGCTAAGAGGGTTTTATGAGATTTTGGGATTTTGAGATTACCTCGGTTTTTAGGGCGTGGATGCGGTTTTCTCACGCCTGAGTCGTCTCATCGCTTAGAAAACCCGCTTTTTGAACTGATAAGCGGGTTTTCTCAAGATCTCAAAATCTCATCTTTCCCCCATACCCCCCCTGGCGAGCCGGGCGGCAGACCGTGCTCGCCGGGGCTTCGGCCAAGCCGGTGCCGCCCCTTCGGGGCTGGGGATTCTGGAGGGGGGGACCGCCACCGGCGGCTCACGCCGCCGGCTATGGCACTGACGCCCCTGCGGGGCTACGCGTCGCCGGGTGGCGTGCCCCACGCTCGCAAGCCCCGACCCATCAAGCGCCGGGTGGCATGCCCACGCTTGCGTGGGCATGTCTTGGCGATGCGGGGC
>DSDH01000687.1 GCA_011055475.1 Phycisphaerales bacterium
GTTGCGGAGGTCTTTTGACTTGGAAACCGCCGGTATCCGCAGATACTCGATCAGTTCGGATTCGATCATAAGCTCCGGCCAAGTTGTAACAGGTTGCCTGTGAGTTTTCGCATCCATCACGACCTGCCCTTCCCGGCCCGCCGGACCCGGACGGCCCCGACCCGCGGCGTCCGGCCCTCGGCGGGTATACACCCATCGACCCGCCGGCCAAGAGCGGCGCCCCAGGCCCGGCGTTTGCGTTTAAGAGCAACATCAAGCTTCTCAATCTCATTCATGGTGCTTCACTCCGTTGAAACGAGCACGCCCTGTTCGGCGAACTGCAATTGTGAATCAAAGACGTAACCCAAAGTCACGCCGTGCCCGCGGCCGTTGCGGGCCTTGCAAACATGCAGGCTGATATTGACCTCCTTGACGAACCGCCCACAGTCGCCGCGGACAGTAACCTCTTTGGGCCTTGCATGTCGCTCCAGCCACAGGATTGTCTGTGAAAGCCTCGCGTACACCGCGCCGCCCGCCAGATCGTCCAGGCCGACGGCTCCGCGATTGCCCTTCTTCGGATGCGTCACCAGGAGCACGCTGGTATCGTACTTGCGGGCCGCCGTCTTGACGGCCGAGATAAATTCGGAGTCCACCACCCAGGGCTTCTCGGACGCCCCGGCCGCCGTCACCGGGTCCACGCATACCACCCGGCAGCCGGCCGCCGCCTTCTCCGTAATCCACCGGGCGACGTCCCGCAGCGTCGGCTGCGTGTCCGGCGCCGCTGTCATGGCGGCCCCCAGGCGATCCAACACATCGGCATGGCGTCCGTAAGCCGCCGCCGCCGCCTCCGCGTTCGCCGCAACCCATGCCGGATCAAACAGGTCAGGATTACCCTCCAATAGCGCCAATCCTCGGTACATGTGATACACGTCGTCCTCCTCGAGCATAAAGCACGCCACCTTGATCCCGGCCGACAACCACGCTAGCACGTGGTGTAACAGCCAGAAGCTCTTGGCGGCCCCCGGTGAGCCACACAGAACGGTCACCGTGGCCGGCAGTAACGCGGAGCTCTCTTCGGTCAGACGCCGACCCATGAACGGAACCACCACCCGCTTCCCGGCGGCCATGTCTTCAAGCCGCCGCCGCACCGATGCCGACGGCCGATCCGGTGGCTTGGCCTTGTCCAGGGCCGCCAGGACCTCTCGTCGCGCATCCAGACCCGCCGCCCGGCACTGAAGCACAAAATCCGCCGCATCTTCCTTCTCCACCAAGTCCAAGTCCATCGGCTCGATCTCCGTCACCAATGCCGGCGGAGTCAACCCCTTCAAGATGCCGGCCACGGTGACCATGTGCGTCCGGCCCGCCTCGTCGTTGTCGGGCCAGAGCACTACGCGGCGACCCGCCAGGGCGGTCCAGTCGGCATGTGCGGCCTTGCCCGCCCCGGAAGGCGACGTGGTTGCGGGGATTCGCAAATTCCAAAGGCTGTCGACACACTTTTCCCCTTCCACCACAACCACCATATCCATATCCAACCAAATATCGTGCATGTACAGCGGCCAGGGCTTTTCCGGCGCTCGCATCCAGAAACCCCCCGGACACGGTGAGCACTGCCGAAACGCCTTGCCGCCCGGCGTCGCCAGGCGGAATACCAGCATCCGAAGAACGCCGTTCACGACATAACGATGCTCTGCCCCGATAGCCCCGGACTTGGCGACGGCCGACCGAAGGGCCTCGATCCCTCGGTAGACCTTCGGCGCTGGTGGCGATGCAGGCCGTCTGTCCGACTGCTCCCGAAGGATTTCTCCGACGGGCCGGCCCCGTGCCAGCGCCCGGATGTCGTACACATCGCCGCCAACGCCGCACGCATGGCATTTGATGCGCCATACGCCGTCCTCATCGCGCCATATCGCGGCGCTGGCGTGCCGGTCCTCGTGAAATGGGCACTTGACCGCGTTGCCGCGGATGCTCGCCCCGGCCGCGGCCAACTCGGCCTCAAGGGCGGCTCGGTCTTGACGAATCGCCTCGGTGGTCATGTCGCGTCTCCAAACATTTGTCGCTCGCGCTCCTTGCTTAGCGGACCACAGCCAAGAATCCGCTCCAATTCTTCGCCAGCCGGCAGACCATCCCCCGTGTCGGATGAAATTTCATCCTGCCACCTGCACTGGGCCAACCATGTCGCCGGATGGGGAATGTATTGGCCCCCATCCCGCAGCCACGAATCCTGCCGCTTGTGGGCTTCGACCGCCTTCAGGATGCGTTCCACCA
>DSDH01000447.1 GCA_011055475.1 Phycisphaerales bacterium
ATTACGTGGACACCGGCTCACTGGAGTCGTTCGGCCTGTTCATCACGACGATGCCCGACATTGCGACCGTGCCCGAGCCGGCGACGCTCGGGATGGTGCTGCTCGGCGTCGGTTGCCTTGGTTGGGCGCGGCGCCGCTTCTGAACGGATCAGGCCGACAGCGACGCGTCCTTCTGGCGCACCATCTGTTCCTGCTTGCTGCGAAACTCGGCCAGTTTGCGGCGCAGGTCGGCATCCTGCAGGGCGAGAATCTGCACCGCCAGGATGGCGGCGTTCTTGGCGCCGGCCTTGCCCACGGCCACCGTGGCGACGGGTACGCCGGGCGGCATCTGCACCGTGCTGAGCAGGGCGTCCATCCCACCCAAGCCCGGTTCACCGACGAGGGGCACGCCGATGATCGGCAGCGATGTGCGGGCCGCCAGCGCGCCGGCCAGGTGAGCGGCCATACCCGCCGCGGCGATCAGCACCTTGATTCCGTTGGCCTCGGCGTTCTCGGCGAACTCGCAGGCGACTTGCGGGGTGCGATGGGCCGAGATGATCCGCACCGTCGGCTCGATCCCGAACTGGCGCAGTTGCTCGACGCAGCTCTCCATCACGTTCAGGTCGCTGTCCGAGCCCATGACGACCGCGACGGGGGTTGTTTTCTCAGATACCATTTGTCTTTCCCATCATCCGAAATACAATGGAATTCGTTGTTAGTCGGCCGGATGATAGCGGTTTGGAGCAGGGGACGCAAGGGATCAGGGGGTTCAAATGCCGACACGAAAACCAGTTGTTGCCGGTCAGTTCTACCCGGCAGATTGCGACGAATGCCTTGCGGAGGTCCAGGCATGTCTCGCAGAAGCCGAATTGCCGGCATCTGTGCCTTCGTCGATCGCAGCCGGCATCGTGCCGCACGCCGGCTGGACGTTCAGCGGGGCGGTCGCGGCGATGGTGTTCCGGGCGATTCAGCATTGCGGTCGGGCGGTGGAGACGTTTGTGCTCTGCGGGACGGCCCACGGGTACTTTGGCTCGATGCCGGCCGACGACGACAACGACGAGTGGGAGTGCCCTCTGGGCAACGTTGCGGTCGATGGCGAGCTGCGGGACGATCTGGTCAAACGCGGGGTCATCGCGATCGACCCGGCGGCCCATCGCCGTGAGCACAGCGTCGAGGTGCAGATTCCCTTTATCGTACACCTGTTCCCGCAGGCGAAGATCCTGCCGCTGACGGTGCCGCCGAACCGTGCGGCGGTGGCGTTGGGCGAGGCGCTGGCGGAGGCGGCTTCGGGCAAGGCGGTTGTCTGTATCGGCTCGACCGATTTGACGCATTATGGTCCCCGTTATGGGTTTACGCCGATGGGGGCGGGTTCGGCGGGGCTGCACTGGGCTCGCGAGGTGAACGACCGGGCGTTTATCGACCTGGCGCTGGCGTTGGAGGCGGAGCGGCTGCTGGCCGGGGCGATCGAGAACGGCAACGCCTGTGGACCGGGGGCCGCAGCGGCCGTGATCGGCGCCGCCCGAAGCCTTGGGGTCGGGCGGGGGTCGCTCCTGGCGCACACCGACAGCAACGAGATCATGCGCCGCAAGATGGGCGTGACCGGTCGCGACAGCGTGGGCTATGCGGCCATCGTGTTCTGAGGCCGCGCCGCCAGGACGGCGATTGGGATAAACGGCCCAGGGTCCGATATTTACGACTCGTTTCCAGGTCCGCCGACTTCGATATTTTCGTTGACAAGGCCGTCCCGATTGACTATTTGAACTTGTTACGGGTTTCTCTTATGCGCAGAAGTAGCCGAACCCAATACAGGTTGGAGAGAAAAGGATGGAGCACAAAATTCTGCTGAAAGAAAGTGACATACCACGCCAGTGGTACAATCTGGCTGCGGATCTGCCCACGCCGCCGCTTCCTCCGCTGGGTCCGGACGGCAAGCCGATTTCGCCGGACATGCTGGCCCCGGTGTTCCCGATGAACATCATCGAGCAGGAGGTCAGCACGGAGCGTTGGATCGACATTCCGGAGCCGGTGCTCGATCTTCTCTACCGCTGGCGTCCGGCGCCGCTGCGGCGAGCCGTATACCTCGAAAAGTACCTCAAGACCCCCGCGCGGATCTACTACAAAGACGAGAGCACCAGCCCGCCGGGAAGCCACAAGCCCAACACCGCGGTCGCCCAGGCCTACTACAACAAGGTCGCCGGCATCACGCGGCTGACCACTGAGACCGGCGCCGGGCAGTGGGGCAGCGCCC
>DSDH01000342.1 GCA_011055475.1 Phycisphaerales bacterium
ATTCCAACATCCGCTTCAGGCTGATGGGCGGTTCCTGGCCGGGTTCGTCTCCCTTGCCGACCAATCCCGGCCACATGGCGTTGTGCAGTCTGGGGAAGGTGTCCGAACTCATGTTTGGCTCCTTTCCGGTTCGGGTGCGTTCACAGATAGCGGTTTCCGTGCCGTCGTTGATCCACTCCTGGATATGAAGCACTCATCCTTCTCACGGAATCAGGCCGCGCTGTCCCATCCGTGGCGAATCGTGCGGTAGCCGACCTCGCAGACCTCTTCGGGACCGGCGCTGATGTCCCGCCATATCTTGGTCGTCGCCGCCAGGTCGGGCATCGTCCGTCCAAACGCCTCAATCGTCATCCATCCATCGTATCCGCTGCGCCGCAGCGCCCGGAAAATGCCCGCCCAGGGGATGCTCCCCTTGCCGGGCGTGCCGCGGTCATTGGCGGAAATATGCACGTGCCGCAAGAGGTCCCCGGCCTCGGCGATGCAGCCGACCGGATCCTTCTCTTCAATGTTCCCGTGAAACGTGTCATACATCACGCCGAGATTCGGATGATTCACCCGGCGGGCCAGACTCGCCGCATCGGCCAGCGTGTTCAGGAAATAGCACTCAAAGCGATTAAGCGGCTCGATGGCGACGACGACGTTCGCCTGCGCCGCGTGCTCCGCGGCGGCGCGGAGCACCTCGGCGGCGCGGGCCTTCTCCGATTCGGTCGGGCCGGTGCCCGTGAACTGCCCCAGCGGCTGATACAACGGACCGCAGAGCACCTCGGCGGCGAGCGCCTGACAGCAGTCGATAATCCCCCGCAGGTAATCCAGTGCGCCCTGCCGATGCGCCGCTTCGGGGCTGATGGGGTTGTGGGCCTCATCGGGGATGATGGACACCACCGTGCAGCCCAACTGCTCGTCCGCAATCGCCTGGCCCACCTGCCGATAGTGCTCCACGTCCACGCCGAAAACGGGAATCTCCACGCCGTCGAAGCCGATCTCGCGCACCTGGGCAAAATGCGGGAAGTACTCCGGCGTGACGTAGGGCGTCCACAGCAGCATATTCATTCCGATCTTCATATCCGTCCCCTGCCATGGGTTATGGAGTCGTCGCCGGGCTCGGTCCGAGACGTTGCAGGACCTGCTCGGCACGTGTCATCAGCTCGGCGTTCACCGCCGCCGCCCGGACCTCTTGCAGCACGCTCCGAATACCTGCCGCCTGTTGTGGCGTCGGGTCCTTGATCCGCTCGGCGATCTGCACCGTGGCCAGGGCCGCCTCCTGAACGACGGCGGTATTATCCAGGAAACCGGCCGCGATGTCCAGCGCTTCTGCGCAGTCCAATGTGCCCAAGGCCGAGAGCAACAATTGCTGCTCGGCGGCCTGCGGGGCATACGGTCGGAACGAGGCCAGGGTGCGCGCCGTCTCGGCACAGGAGTCGGGCGGGCTGGACCGCACCAGTCGCGTGTAACCGCGCAGGGCCAGCACGCGATGCGCACCGTCGGTCCGTTCGACGAGCGCCGCCAGCACGGGCAGGGCGGCCGGGTCCGACCACTGGCTCAAGTCGCGGATCGCCGCATCCCGGACGGCCGGATCGGCATCGTCACAGGCCGAGTGGACCACGGCCATCGCGTCGGATCCGCCCAGCCTGGCCAGAACCCGCAGCAAGAACACGCGGTGCTCGCTGTCCGTCGCGGTATTCCACGCCTGGAACACGTGTCGGTCGCGCTTGACCTGAAGGTCTTGCGTCGCCAACGCCGCCAGGGTCCGTGCGGCCTCGTCGGCCAAGGCGGCATCATAATGGGCCAGGAACCCCTGAAGCAGCGCCGGCCCGTGTTCGGGCCCGCCCAACGTCGCCAAGGCCCGCAGGGCGGCCTTTCGAGTCTCCGTGTCACCGTCCAGCGCCAGCGGCAGAATCACCTCGGCGGCTGCCGTGACCTGCCGCTCACCAACCAGCCCCAACAAGGCGATACGGGCGGATCCATCAGCCCGTTTCAGGGCCTCTATCAACGCACTCTCGAACCCGTCACAACAGATGCGTCGCAGCGCGGTCATGGCGGCCTGGCGATCTGATTCCGAGCCATCCAGGGCATCGGCCAGGACGGCGATGGACTGATCGTTGCCGACCTTCGCCAGGGCCAGCAGGGCGGCTTGTCGCACCCCCGCTTTGGGACTGTCCGCAAGCCCCGTGATGGCCGGTCGGATGCGTGGATCATCCCG
>DSDH01000188.1 GCA_011055475.1 Phycisphaerales bacterium
GGGGATTGTAAAGGGCGCCCGGTAGGCGGGGCGAAGCATGGCGTTGGCCTCATCGTCGCCGATGAAGCGCTGGGCCACCGGGTTGAAGTCCAGCGAACGGCCCAGGCGGTACGAGATATTCGCCAGGTGCACCAGGGCGCAGGTGTAGAAGCCCTCCTCAATGCTCTTGTTGAACGTCTGAGGGTCGCCGTCGCGGATGCCGTCGATAAAGGCCTGATAGTGGTTCGCCGTGCCGCGCCCGCTGGGTCCGGGCTCACGTTTCTGGCCCATGTAGGTGCGCCACGCGTCGACGGTCTTGGCCATGTAGCCCTTGGAGCCGAAGACGAGGTTGCCGATGGTGTTGTCGCTGCTCATCATGTAGCCGGTCGGGGCATCGGGATCGGGCTTGAGCCACATGGGGTCCTCGCGGTTGCTGATCCAGTGGCGCACCTCGAACTGCAAGATCTTCTTCTTGTCGCCGCTGCCCTGGGGGTTGTCGAATTCGAAGACGGCCATCAGGGTGTTGGGCGTGGTCTGGTCGTCGTCGAACATGAAGTGCCCGCCCATCGCGCAGACGCGTCGCGGCAGGCGCACGCCGAGCATCCAGCGGGCGATGTCCAGCTCATGGATGCCCTGGTTGCCGATGTCGCCGTTGCCGTAGTCCCAGTTCCAGTGCCAGTTGTAGTGGAAGCGGTTGGGGTTGAAGGGCCGCTCGGGCGCCGGGCCCAGCCACAGGTCATAGTGCACGCCGGCCGGCACGGGGGCGTCGGGCCTCTTGCCGATGGTGTCGCGCCACTTGTAGCACAGGCCCTTGGAAAGGTATACCTCGCCCAGGCCGCCGTCTTCGATGAACTTCGCCGCCGACTGCGCACACGGGTTGCTGCGCTGCTCGGCGCCGTCCTGGACGATGACGTGGTGCTTGCGTGCCGCCTCGACGAGCTTCTGGCCCGCGTGGAAGTCGTGGCAACAGGGCTTCTCGACGCTGACGTGCTTGCCCGCCAGAATCGCCCAGATGGCCGCCAGGGCGTGCCAGTGGTTGGGCGTGACGACGGACACCGCGTCGATGTCCTTGTCTTCGAGCAGCCGGCGGATGTCGTGGTACGTTTTCGGCGCGGGGCGGTCCTTGGCCGCAAAGTGCCGCTGGATCACCGGGCCGAACAGGTTCTCATCCACGTCGCAGATCGCCGCGACCCGCACGTTCGGCAATGCCTGATAGCTCTGAATGTGCGATTGGCCCATGCCGTGAATGCCGATGACCGCGACGTTGACCCGGTCATTCGCCCCGGCCCAGGCTCGGTCCGTGCCCCACAGACTCACGCCCGCGGCCACCGCGCCGGCCGACGTCCTCAGAAAGCCCCTTCGCGTCACCTCCGAACCCATGATCCACCGTCCTTTCTGTGTGTTTCCCCGCAGTTCTTCATCATATCAAACGCCTCGCGGATCGCCAGGCGGTTTCCATCAGTCTAAGCCGGCCCCGTGGTGTTGCAATGCACATCGGCTGCGATATAGTGGTTCGCGGCGGCGCCGGCTTCTCCCGTTACAGACGGCTGGGTGAAAAGGTGGCGTAGCCTATTCCGGGGTAATCGAACCAGCCCTTTGGACTGCGTCCAAAAGGCTGCCACCCGCAAGTTCTTGGGAACTGAATGGAGACCAAGGAGGTGAATCATGTGGTTGCCGAAAGACGAACGGCTCGTGTTGTTGCTCTACTACCACTTGGCCATGCTGAAGTCAGAGGAGCAAGGGCGCCCTATGCTTGAGCTGAAGGTGCCTGCGATGGAGGCGTGTGGGGTGCTTGAAGTACGAACGCGGTGGTGTATGGGGGGATACTCGAAAGTGAAGGGCATCGCTAATGGCATTTACGAGAAGGTCGAAAGGAGCACTGGGAATGCAGAATCAGAAACAGATGGAAAGGCCCTTCTTAGCCCGTTCACTCTTGGAGCCATCAATTCAATCCTGAAGGACCGGGGTTTGGTGCAGATCGTGAATGACAACATGCTTTGCCCGATTATCAAGTTGACCATCGAGGGCTATGACTTGGGAAGGAAATACACTGAATGGTTCGATCGGACAGGCCTATGGTTTTCAGAATACAAGGATCATTGGATTTGGATAATAGCCAGTTTCCTTGGAGGCGTGTTTGGAGCTATATTGGTGCGTGGGGTGACGTAGGCTGTAAAGGCATCCACTTTCAGGGGTGGCGGCCCTTTGCCTTCGGCAAAA
>DSDH01000535.1 GCA_011055475.1 Phycisphaerales bacterium
ACACGAAAACGCCCGAGGTGGGACCTGAGCCGGCCACGCTCCAACCCAAACAGCCGCATCACCGCCCCCACGCGCGGCGTAACGCGGAGCCGCCCCGAAAACCCTCGATCCACCGACAGAACGCTCATCGCCCTATCCTCCCCCGTGCGGTCCGGCCGGATGAACCGTCCTGCCCCAGTTCTTCACCGGCGATCCGCTCCAGCGTGCGGATGACCTGCCGGACGCGATAGGTCGTCAGGCCGCGTTTCGCCGAGATCCGCCCGATTCCCAGGCCCTCCAGGAAGTAGTCCCGTGCCAAGGCCAATTGTGCCGGCGTCAGCCTGTCCCGCCGACGCAGGCAGGCCATGTACCGCCCTTCTGTCAGACTGCGCCGGAGTCGGCGAATCCGCCGTGAGATGACCCCCTCGCTGACGCCGGCGACCCGTGCGATGTCGGCCAGGCGGCCCCCCTGTTCCAGATACAAAACCAGCAACGAGCGATCCGAGGGATTCAACACCTCCGCCCGCCGACGGACCAGTTCCACCTCAGCGGCCAAGTCGCCTCGAACATCATCTCCTCGGCTTGCCCGCCGTGTTTCATGGCCGCAGACCTCCTGGGTGGCGGCCAACTTGTCCATCTCGATGCTCCGCCTTGACATGCCATCCTCCGAAAAACCAGGAAAATAATTGTTTGTTAGATACCTATCTATAGACGATGTTAGTCATACATTCTTTTCCTGTCAACAGAAAAACGGCCTCATTTTTTCGCGGGGCGGCAGATTCCACCGCCCAGGAGATGCCCCCCAGGCAAGTCAGGATGGTGCCCTGCACATATTCGGAGCATCTATAAACACTTGCAAAACATGGATTTACACTCGATGCGGCCATGTGCGACGGCTCGGCGACATCGTATGAAACGACATGGCCGGCATCTTGCAGACGCCGATGGAAAAAACTTCTGGGATTTTTTCGGATACAGGTGTTACGAAGACCCGCCGCGCGACTCATAAGGGGTGACCGCGGGAAGGTTACAGGGTTTGACCCAAGTAGAGCGGTCGGCAGAGAAAACGGGAAAAGCTGACAGGTCGAAGGACCTGGAGTCGTCAAGAAGATAGAAAGGGCACAAGTAGCCATTACCAAGCTTACATTGTCCTCCTCCTCCTCCTAAGGCTGGATTCGGGTTCCCTGAATTCCGGCCTTTTTTATGCGCCGCCCGGCCGCTGTCCGCTCGTCTCGGATGAGCCCTCGGCGCGCGCAAAAAACGGGCCGTCTCGATGGAGCATGTCCCGCGACGGCCCGTCACTCTGTCGCTTTGTCCACCCGGATGGGTGACCTACCGGTTCTTCTCTTCCAGCAGCTTCTTGAGTTCGGAGTTCTCCCGCCGCGTCGCCTCAAGATCGAAGACGAGATACTTGATGCTGACCCGCAGGTAGTCCAGCGACTCCTGCAGCGTACCGACACTCTTGCGAAGCTTCTTGTGCGCATCCCCGGTCTGCCGCACCAGGGTAATCAGCTTGTCGCGTTGCGGGCCTGGGATGGAGCCGATTTCCTGAACCAGTTCGTTCAGCTTACTTTCGAAGCTCGCTTCGTTCATGGTGTTCCCCCTGTACGGTCTTCCGAGTACGCACTTGTGAATCGAGGCGACCTCCCTGGCACGACGGCACTCCGTTGAGATCACGATGGCGACGACTCCAGATTCCGCCCGCCACCCTGATCTTGTGAGCGTATTATAGCACAAACCCCGGGCGATTGCAAGCCAAACACACCTGTGCGCGGCTGATATCTGCATTTTGGAGGGTGCGTCGAGGCCGTATTGGGCCGTGCCCGCCTACCGGGTCTGCCCGCCCGGTTCTTATCGGCCTGTGGCCCGGCGAGCGGGCTTTCCGGGATGGCGGACCGGTTGGAGCGTTGACCGCCGGCCAGGGAACGCTATAATCCATCCCGGTATGATCCGACCCAACCAGCCCGAAAAGGACCCTGACATGCAGCCGAGAACCCTGGCAGAACTGGCCGATCACGTCGGCGGACGCGTCGTGGGCGACGGCGGCCGCACGATCACCGCCGCCGCCACCCTGGAAAACGCCGGCCCGGGCCAGATTACGTTCTTGAGCAACGCCAAGTACGCGTCGCTGGTGAACAAGACCCGCGCCGCCGCCGTCGTCGTCAAGAACGAAATGTCCAGTCCGGCCGCCCTGCTCGTCGTCGGGGACCCCTAC
>DSDH01000354.1 GCA_011055475.1 Phycisphaerales bacterium
CAGCCACGCCGTTAACCGACCGTTGTACTGGTCGGCCACGTCCGGCTGAACACGCATGTTCGGCCGAATCTCCGAAAAGTTGGCCTGAGCCGGATCGGCCCACAACATCGCGTCGGCACCGGCGGTCCCCCCTCCATGTATGGAGTTGGGAAATCGCTCAGCGAGCGCCCCTTGCACGGCCGCGTGCGCCGACGTGGCTCCCAAACACAGGATCAGAACTAAGAGTAACTTCTTCATTTTCAGGTCCTCCGTTTCAACTGATATTCTTCATATTCGGCTCTCTCGCTGATTCATGCCTATGTTAGGGAGACACGAGCGAACTCTCGGCCCAGGAGGCCGCAAAGATCGCGAAGTCCTCCAGGTCCACCTGGCAGTCGCCCGTCAGGTCATACTGCGGCGTCTCCACGCACACCGTCCCGCCGGCGCCGGCGATGTACAACTGGCCGATCTCCAGCGGACTCAGGGCGTAGTTGTAGAGCGCGAACTCGTCGATCAGGCCGTTGAACACACCGTGTTGGAAGCCGGCGTCATAGGCGCCCCAGAAGCCCACGGCGAAGGGCTGACCACCCGCGGCCGTGTTGATATCCGGCGCCGCATAGTCGGCCACCTTCACGCCGTCGACGTAGATCCGGACGTTCGCGCCGTCGTACACGTGCACAATATGGACCCAGTTGTCGAACGCGCTGAAGTCCGCGTAGTCGAAGTTGCTGCCCCAGTGATCGAACTGGTACACGAAGTTGTTGCCGGGATCATTGGCGTTATGCACACCAAAGGCCCGCATCGACGTGTACTCGCCCACGGAGTAGATGCCGCTGCGTGCCATGTCGCCGGTCTTGGCCCAAACGCTGACCGACCGCGGACGGGCGCCCTCAATACCCAGCTCGTAGGCCGTCTTGCCGCTGTCCACGTAGACCGCGTTCGGGTCCTCGCCGCCGACCAACCGGATGGCATTGCCGATCATCCCCGGCTCGATGCCACCGATGACTGTCCGGTTCGCCCAGGCCAACGGGCTCTTCAGAGTGCCGTCCGCCCCGGTGGGCGAGCTGTCGGGCACCGTATTGCCGTTGAGGCTCTCGAAGCTGTAGTGCAGCACCTTCCGCCGCGCCAGCAGCAGGCAGTCACTACTTACCACGTCGCCCGACTGGTTCGTGGCCACGCAGTAGTACACCCCCTCGTGACCGAGCTCGGTGAAGCTCAGCACCACGGAGGCGTCATAGTACCGCTTGCCGCCTTCGCGATTTGTCTCTATCGGGTCATCGTTGGTGAAAATCACCTCGTCGTCGGTCTCCTCCGACTCGGTGTCCTTCGCCCCCACGATGCGATACCACGTGTAGCTCATCAGCGCCGCGAAGTCGTCGTTCAAGGCCGTCGGCGTGAACGAGATCGTCACGTCGCTGGGCATTGGAGCCACGATCGAGGCCGGCGGTTGGGTCCCGACCAGCGGCACCCACTTGACCGTGTCGAAGCTGTACACCTGACCGATCTCGTCATCGGCGGCGGTTTCACTGGACACGTCAATCCGATAGTACCACGTCTGGTCGTGCTCCAGATCGAGCGTCCCGACATCCGGCACCACCACGCTCAGGTCGCTGGTCTCGAACGCCAGCACCCCGTCGGCGTTGGGATCACTCACCGCGGCCTGGTCCTGCGACAGATAGAGCGTATACACCGCATCGCAAGGACCATACGTCGCCTTGGCCCAACTGACCGTCAGGTCCGAGTCGTACTTCACCCAGCCGTTCTCATCCAACGGCGACAGAACGATACTACGCGCCGCCCAGGATTCGCCGGGATACAGATTCATGGCCTCGCCCGAGATGTTCTGCCAGTCGAAGCCCGGACCCCGCCACTGCACGTGGACGTGGTCGCCGCCGCCCCCTTCGTCGTAACCGGCTCGCAGGAAGTACGATCGGCCCTCCACGAGTGAAACCTCCGCGGAGGTCTGGGAGGCATAACTGTCCCACACGTCAATATCGGCCCAGCCGTCGAAACCGGCGATCCGCGTCGCGTAGGCCGGATCACTGTTGGGCGAAAGCCACAAACGACAGTTGTCGTCCGCCGCAATCCGGAACTGGTAAGCGCCGGTGGCCGCCGGGGTCAACCACAGCGTAATGCGACCGCGATAGTCATCCAGACCCGTCTCACCCCGTCCCCACTCGCTCGTGCTGACCACTTCATAGGCA
>DSDH01000352.1 GCA_011055475.1 Phycisphaerales bacterium
ATTGTCAAGGTGGTGGATGGACAGGCGACGCTGCTGGCCGAGGTCCAGGGCTTTTCCTTCGAACTCGGAGAGTCCTATGACGTCACCATCCAGGTGAGCGGACCGAACATCGCTCTGTACGTCGACGACGCTCTGATTCTAGAGGCCCAAGATACGACCTTCGCTACGGGAACCATTGGTCTATACTGCTATGGCAACCGATACGGCAACGCCTCGTTCTTCGACGACGTCGTCGTGTCGATCCTCGAATCACGCTGAGGCCTGTGTGACCGATCCGGATCGCTGGGTGCAGAGTTGGCCAGGCGATTCGATCGTGAAAGAGGTGGCATCGGGCGTGTCTCCGACGAGAGACACGCCCGATCTTGTTATCCCGACCCAGGCGACACAGCGGTCCCGCCTACATCCCCCATGCCAATTGCCGATTCCTGGCATCCCCAACTGGCCTGATGTCTCAGGCCATGGTTGACCCAAACCGGCCTTGCCGGTAGCATGGAGTATGGACGATCGGGAGCGGTGCGTGGCGGAACAGGTCCACATTCTGGGTATCGAGAGCAGTTGCGACGAGACGGCCGCGGCCGTGGTGACCGGCGGATCGGACGTGCGGTCCAGCGTCGTGGCCTCGCAGGCGGTCCTGCACGGCAAGTATGGCGGCGTGGTGCCGGAGGTGGCCTCACGGGCCCATATCGAGCGGATTGTCCCGGTGATCGCCGAGGCGCTGGAGCAGGCCCGAATCAGGCCCGATGAGCTGGCGGCGGTGGCCGTGGCGCATCGGCCGGGGCTGGTGGTGGCGTTGATGGTCGGCGTCACGGCGGCCAAGACGCTGTCCATGGTCTGGGAGAAGCCCCTCATCGCGGTGGACCACGTCGAGGCGCACTTGCAGTCGGCGCTCCTGCACCAAGCCGAGCCCGCCTGGCCGGCCGTGGCCCTGATCGTGTCGGGCGGGCACACCAATCTCTATTTCGCCCGTGGCGTGTTGGAGCTGAAGCGCATCGGCCGGACCATTGACGACGCGGCCGGCGAGGCCTTCGACAAGGTGGCGACGATCCTCCACCTGCCCTACCCCGGCGGACCCAGCATCGAAAAGATCGCGCGGCACGGGAACCCCAGGGCGGTCGATTTCCCGCGGTCGATGTTGGGGCCCGATTCCCTGGATTTCTCGTTCAGCGGGCTGAAAACCGCGGTCCTCTACCACGTCCGCGGCCAGGATATGAAGGGCCCCAGCCGCGTGGCCTCGATGACTCCCGAGGAAATCGCCGATGTCGCCGCCTCCTTCCAGGCGGCGGTGGTGGACGTGCTGGTCGCCAAGACCCGCCGGTCCGTGGAGCAGACGGGCGCGCGAACGGTCTTGCTGGGCGGCGGGGTGGCCGCCAATTCGCCGCTGCGAGAGACCATGGAGCGGATGTGCACGCAGGCCGGCCGTCGGCTGTGGGTGGCCCCGCGACCGCTGTGTACGGACAATGCCGTGATGGTGGCGTCGCTGGCGTACTTCAAGTACCGCGCGGGACAATTCGCGGATCTGTCACTGGAGCCTCGGGCCAGCGCCTGAGGTCCTGATTTTGTCCGATCACGGCCGACCGCCCGTCGGCCTAGACGCAAGGACCCAAGGAAAAGGGACGGTGGATATGGCACAAGACATGGAACAGCTCTATCAACAACGACTCAAGCGATACGTGACGGCGATGCGGAACGAGAAGCCGGACCGCGTGCCGCTCCGACCTTTCGTCGCGGAGTTCACGGCCAAGTACGCCGGCTACACGTGCCAGGAGGTGACCCACGACTATCGCCTGGCGTTCGAGGCGGCCGTGCGGTGCGCGAGGGATTTTGACTGGGACGCGGTCGTCGGGAACATGGTCTACGTCTGGACGGGGCTCACCCAGGCGATCGGGCTGAAGTACTACGCCACGCCCGGTCTGGAGATCGACGTGAACACGGGCTTTCAGTACCGCGAGCCGCCCGAGGACGAGGCCTTCATGCAGCCCGAGGACTACGAGGCGCTCATCGAGGACCCGACGGGCTTTCTGTTCAACGTGTGGCTGCCGCGGGTCTCGACGGAGGTCGTGGACGCCGGCTCGCCCTGCACGTATCGCAACAACCTGTCGTTTCTCAAGGGCGGCATGGCCATGCTGAGCTACTTCGGGGCGTTCGGACCGCAGGCCCAGCGGCTGCGGACCGAGTGCGGCAC
>DSDH01000038.1 GCA_011055475.1 Phycisphaerales bacterium
AGGATCTTTCAGGAAAGCCTCAAGGAGGTCACCCACTACGAGTTCAAGAACCGCCGGGCGGCCGACGCCTATCAGCAGGACCTGAACCGCCTGATACCGTATTGGCAGAGCAAACTGTTGAGCTTGAGCACCAGCCGCAAGATCAAGACCATCGACGCGGATACGCGTGTGAACATCGAGCGTGGCTTGGAGGGGATGCAAGAGGCGATTCGGGATGCTCGCGAGGACGACGCCCTGTTGGCCAAGGATCGGGCCCTGGAGGCCATCGCGAGGCGCGAGGAGTTGGGATTGTACAGCCCGGCCCAGGCCGAGGCCGCCCGCGAAACCCTGGCGCTCGCGGAGCAGCGGACGCAGACATGGGCCGCGGCGACAGCGGCGGACGACATGAAGAAGGGTCTGGCCGTTATTCGCCAATCGAAGCTTCCGGCCTCCGAGCGAGACGCCCTGGAACGGCAGTACCGGACGGAATGGAACCGTCGCCAGGCCGATCTACGGGACGCCCAGGAGCAGGCCGCCGAGCAGGAGCGACTGGAGATCCTGGATGCGTTGGTGCAGGGTCAGTTGACCTGGGAGCAGATTGCCAAGACAGAGTTTCTCCCGGCCTCCGAGCGCTATACCTGGTGGACGCGCCTGGAGGCCCAAGGGGCGGCTCGGGCTCGAGGCGAGGCCGGGCCCCTCGAGACGACCGATCCCAGCGTGCAATGGGATTTCCTGCGTCGCATCTACACGGGCGAGCCTGTCTCCGAGGGCGAAATCATCCAGGCCGTCGGCAACGGGCTGTCCATCCAGACGGCGGAAGACCTGATCGGCAAGGTGCGCAAACGGGCAGCCGGACCGGATGTGCTGGATCGCCTGGAGGTCCAGGCGGTCTTGAAGCAGATGGCCGACCTGCGTCGAGGCCACTACTTCCACACAGCCGCCACGGGCACGATGTACGAGGAGATCAAAGGGGAACCGGCCAAGTGGCAGGAGGCCTTACGCGAGAACGACCGGTATTACAACCTGGCGGTCGAACGGTTCACACAATGGGTTCAGGACCACCCGGACGCTCCACCGTCGGACGTGTATCAGGTCGCCGATGAGATTCTGTATCCCGCGCAGCGAGCGGCGGCGCTGGGGACTCTGGGAACCGTCTGGCGCTGGTATATATGGCCAACCGAAGAGCCCAAGGAGGCCTATACCCGACGGGCGTGGGAGGAGGCGGCCAAGGGGGTCCCGGCGAGGGAGTTCCTGGAGACTCTGACCGGCCGCGAGCGCGAGTTGTGGGAGAAATACAAGGCGGAAGGCATGTCGCCGGAGGAGTTTCTTGAAGTGCTTCGGAAGGTGAAGGGGCTGCCTGAATGAATGGGAGTGCTACAGATCGACTCGAATGGGTGGCAGAGCCCCCGCCAATGACCGCCAAGCCGACCTTGGCCGAGACACTTCCCCCGCCCGGGCCCGCCGAGCCGGTATCCCTACCCGAGCAACCGCTAGCGGTAATGGCCAGCCCTGAGGAACGACTGGAGCAGGAGCTTCGAACCGCTAGCGGTACGAGCCTTGGCACGAGTGAGCAGCTTGAGCAGGATCTGACGAGGCTGGAGACCCAGCGGGCGATGCTCGCCGCCTGGAGCCTGTCCTACTTCGAGCCGGGCGGCTGGGACGAGGTCAAGGCCGCGATCGACCGCGAAATGGCTCTCTACGGCGAGCCGCGTCGGGGCGAACGCTTCGAGTGGGAACCCGAATACCCGGCGCTCGTGCCTGCCGAGAAGGGCATCGACATTCGTGAGACGCTCGCGTGGGGCGGGGATATCTACGATTTGATGAGCCCCTACGCCACGGAGAGAACCACAAAGCATACGCCCGGCGTGCGCGCCTCCAACATTCTGTACCTGTCCGAGGCGACCGGCCTGGATATGGGAGCGGCCGAGGTTGTATACGACGGTCTGGTCAAGCAGTTTTTCGGCGACAAGCAGCCGGACGACATCCGGCCCGTGACGAAGCTCGTGCACCGGATTTACACGGACGGATGGCTGGCCGAGCATGGCTTCAATCCCCCGGTCATGCGCGTCGCGCAGCGGTTTGTCCAGGGCGATCTGTCGGTGGACTGGCCGACCGTCTTTGAGAACATGCCCTCCGAGCTTGTCCCTGAGTTTCTCCAATACGTCAACCTCTATGCCCCTGAGAAAGAGCGGGGAATCGC
>DSDH01000576.1 GCA_011055475.1 Phycisphaerales bacterium
AGGGTTCGTAGTTCACCAGGCCCTTCCCCGCCAGGGTGCGCAACGCCCCCGTGACCGACGGGCGGGCGACACCCAGCGCCCCGGCGATATCCTTACTCCGCGCGACCTTGTCCTTGTTCTCGAGGTGAAAGATCGCCTCGAGATAATCTTCCAACGACGCCGTCAGTGAAACGGATCGGGCCATGGGAAACCCCTTACAAGTTAGCTACGCCAATTTTATTTAGGCGCACCTAACTTGTCAAGCCTTGTCCGCCCCGTTTTGCATTTCTTCCCTGCCCGGACACCGGCATTCGCGAGAACATGGCCCGCTTTTGGGCCCTCAGTCCATCGCCCCCCCGGACCGGCGCGCCGGCGGGCCCGGCCGCCGGATTCGCACAATTGACGGTTGTACGGCGTCGCGGCGGGGCTAAAATAGCCGGCGTACCGGCGGAACCGCCCGTTCACGCGGCCCACGCCGCCAAAACCCGTATTCACGGAGGGCGACGACATGGCGTTCACACTGCAGATCGGTCAACCGGCGCCGGACTTTGCCCTTCCGGCCACCGATGGAAACACCTACAGCCTGGAAAGCTTCTCGGACGCGGCCGTCCTGGTCATTTTCTTCACGTGCAACCATTGCCCCTATGTCCTGGGATCGGACGAATCCACGCGGGCCACGGCGCTGAAGTACGCCCCACGGGATGTAAGCTTCGTCGCGATCAACAGTAACAGCCCGCAGACCTACGCGGAGGACTCGTTCGAGAACATGATCGTGCGGATGCGGGAGCAGCGCTTCCCGTGGGTGTACCTCTACGACGCCACGCAGGAGGTCGCGCGGGCCTATGGGGCCCTGCGTACGCCGCACTTCTTCGTGTTCGACCGCGACCGCAAGCTCGTTTACACCGGCCGGGCGCTGGACAACCCGCGCGACCCGGCCCGCAGCACGGCCAACGACCTGGAAAAGGCCCTGGACGAGCTGCTCGCCGGAAAGCCCATCACCGTGCAGGTCACCAACCCCATCGGTTGCAACGTCAAGTGGCACGGCAAGGACCCGCACTGGATGCCGCCCGATGCCTGCGACCTCGTCTGAGGCGATGGCAAACACCGCGTTTACCGTAGGAGGGTTTGGTATGAAGCGCCTCGTGTTCTCGATCATCCTGGCCGCGCTGGTCGCCCCATCCGTGCGGGCCGACGATGCGCACCCCCTGTGGAATCTGGCCACGGCTCACCGAAACGTACTGCGGGTCTCGACGCTGTTCACCGCGCAGAACGTCCGCGACCACCTGTCGACGGACGAGAAGATCGACCAGGCCATTGAATGGTGCAGGCAGACCGGCGTCACGCGGGTCTTTCTCGAGACCTTCCGCAGCCGCTATTGGGCCGAGCGGGCCACGCTGGAGCACGCCCGCGACCGTTTCCGCAAGGCGGGTTTCGACGTGGCCGGATGCGTCACCACCACCATCGTCGGCAAACGCAGCACCGGCTGGGACCTTATCTCCTGCTACACTGATCGCCCCACGCAGGACACGCTGCAGAAGATCTTCGAATATACCGCCTCGATGTTCGATCTGATTATGATCGACGACTTCTGGTTCACGGACTGTGAATGCGAGGCCTGCAAGGCCGCTCGCGGCGACAAGAGTTGGGCCGAGTACCGCTGCGACCTGATGGTCGAACTGAGCCGCACACGCATCCTCGAGGCCGCCCGCAGGGTGAACCCCGATGTGCGGATCATCATCAAGTACCCGCAATGGTACGACAACTTCCACAACCGCGGCTACGACGTGGTCCGCCAGACCGAGGATTTCGACTGGATCTGGGTGGGCACCGAGACCCGCGACTATGAGGACCCCCGCTGGGGCGGCAAGGTGCAGTACGAGGCGTACTACATCATGCGCTGGCTGGGCGGCATCGGCGCCGGCAAGTGCGGCGGCGGCTGGTTCGACCCCTACGGCACGACGGAAAGGACCTACCTGGAGCAGGCCACCCAGACCATCCTGGCCGATGCGCGGGAGATGCTCTTGTTCTGCTATGGCAGCCTCCAAAGCGGGACGGGCCCCGCGAACGTCGCCCTGCTGCGAGAACAGATGCCGCGGCTGTTTGACCTGGCCCGGCGGGTGGCCCGCAAGCCCATCCGCGGGGTGGCCGCGCCCAAACCGCCGAGCAGTAACGCCGACGGTGAATCCTACGTCTATGACT
>DSDH01000667.1 GCA_011055475.1 Phycisphaerales bacterium
CAGGCCCAAAGCCGGGCGAACCTGCGGGAGTTGCTGCGGACGGCGTCGGGTGGCGTGGTGTTCACGACGGTGCAGAAGTTCTTCCCCACC
Organism: Phycisphaerales bacterium; assembly: GCA_011055475.1. Taxonomy (GTDB): domain Bacteria; phylum Planctomycetota; class Phycisphaerae; order Sedimentisphaerales; family Anaerohalosphaeraceae; genus DSDH01. Next base: position 91 of record DSDH01000667.1, read on the forward strand.
GAGGCCGAGGACCAGCACCCGTTGCTGTCGGATCGTCGAAATATCATCGTGATCGCCGATGAGGCCCACCGCAGCCAGTATGACTTCATCGACGGTTTTGCCCGGCACATGCGCGAGGCGCTGCCGAATGCCTCGTTCATCGGCTTTACCGGCACGCCCATCGAGCTGACCGACAAGAATACTCGGGCGGTATTCGGCGACTACATCAGCATCTACGACATTGAGCGAGCCGTAGAGGATAAGGCGACCGTCCCGATCTACTACGAGAGCCGGCTTGTCCGGATCGAGCTTGACGAGGCGATCCGGCCGTTGCTCGATGAGGAGTTCGAGGAAGCGACCGAGGGTGAGGAGGTCGAGCACAAGGAGCGGCTCAAGACCAAATGGGCACAGCTCGAGGCTCTGGTCGGGACGGAGAAGCGGTTGAAGCTGGTCGCCGAGGACCTGGTGAAACACTTCGAGGAGCGGGCGGCGGGGATGTATCGCCTGATTGGCGATGAAGGCAAGGCCATGATCGTCTGCATGAGCCGCCGCATCTGCGTCGAACTGTACAAGGCCATTGTGGCGATCCGCCCGGGCTGGCACCACGAGGACGACGACAAGGGCATCATCAAGATCGTGATGACCGGTTCGGCGTCCGACCCGCTTGATTGGCAACCGCATATCCGCAACAAGCCGCGCCGAAAGGAACTCGCCAAGCGATTCAAGGATCCGAGGGACCCGTTCAAGGTGGTGATCGTTCGTGACATGTGGCTGACGGGTTTCGACGCTCCATCCCTGCATACGATGTACGTGGACAAGCCCATGCGCGGCCACGGCTTGATGCAGGCTATTGCGCGGGTAAACCGGGTCTTCAGGAACAAGCCCGGCGGACTGGTGGTGGACTACCTGGGCTTGGCTGACCAACTCAAGAAGGCCCTGGCCAACTACACCGAAAGCGGCGGAAGGGGCCGGGCGGCCATCGATCAGGAAGAGGCCGTGGCCGTGATGCTGGAGAAGCATGAGGTGTGCTGCGGCATCTTCCATGGCTTTGACTGGTCCGGTTGGATGACCGACGATTCGCAGAAGCGGCTTTCGGTTTTGCCCGCGGCTCAGGAGCACGTGCTGGCCCAAGAGGATGGTAAGAGTCGGTTGGTGCAGGCCGTGGCGGGGCTGTCCAAGGCCTTTGCGCTGGCCGTACCGCACGACAAGGCATTGGAGATTCGGGACGACGTGGCGTTCTTCCAGGCGGTCAAGTCCACACTGGCCAAGGGCACCCGCGAAGGGGGGCGCAGCCCGGAGGAGATCGAGTTCGCGATCCGGCAGATCGTATCGAAGGCCGTGTCCTCGGAGGAGGTGGTTGATATCTTCGCCGCGGCGGGATTGAAGAAGCCGGATATTTCGATCCTGTCGGACGAATTCCTGGCCGAAGTGCGCGGCCTGCCTCATCGAAACCTGGCTGTCGAGATGCTCCGGAAGCTGCTGGAGGGCGAGATCAAGACCCGCCGGCGAAAGAACGTTGTTCAGGCCCGGTCCTTCGCCGAGATGTTGGAGCGGGCCATCCAGGCGTATCAGAACCGGGCTGTCGAGACGGCACAGGTGATTGAGGAATTGATCGCCCTGGCCAAGGATATGCGGGAGGCGGACCGTCGCGGGGAGGACCTTGGCTTGACCGATGATGAGGTGGCTTTCTATGACGCTTTGGAGACCAACGACAGCGCGGTGGCCGTGCTGGGTGACGAGACCCTGCGGCGGATTGCCCAGGAGCTTGTCCAGGCGGTGCGAAACAGCATCACGATCGACTGGACGGTGCGCGAGAACGTGCGGGCCCAGATACGGGTCATCATCAGACGCATCCTTCGCCGGTACGGCTACCCGCCCGACAAGCAGGCCCACGCGACCGAACTCGTGCTCGAACAGGCCGAGGTACTCTGTCAGGGCTGGGCCGTCGCCTGAAGACGAAGGCCAGAAAGCACAACCCGGACGACCGCCGTGCGTTGGCTGGATTACCTACCCCGGGCATGAAGATGGCGGCTTGATGCAAGGGGGCATAATCACAAGCCACCAGGAGAAACGGCTCGCCGCCTCAGCCGAGAGGGCACCCTTCAGTC
>DSDH01000349.1 GCA_011055475.1 Phycisphaerales bacterium
ACCGCTCGCTTGTCCCGTGTTGAAAGCACGCGGTAGGCGTTGATCTGCCAATCGAACTTGCACACCGCGGCGTAGTCGCACCGCGAGCAGGCGGTCTGCGTGCCCAGCCGATAGGGCCGCGGCTCGATGCAGCCGCCGATGATCCCGCGGGCCAGCTCGATGATCTTCGCCCGGGCCAGGTCAAGCAGCCGTGCGAACTCTCCGGGCCGTAACGCTCCACTGCGGGACCAGTCCCCGTAGGGCTCATCGTCTTTCACGTAGAAGTTGTAGTATGCGCTGCGGCCCTTGGCGCACTCAGCGTCAATCTGTCCGGCCCAATCGCCATCGAATACGCCGGCCGCCTTGGGCCGATTCACGCGGCTGCCCGGCTCATCCTTCAACGACTGCGTGCCGGACGGCTCAATGGGCATGAAGAACGCGCCCACGGGTCGGCAGCCGCCGACGGGCCCGGCCCCGGACCGCAACGCCAGAAGGTAGCCGGCCAACTGCAAGTCCAGTCCGGCGGCGAACTGCGTCCAACTGAACCGCGTGTCCCGGCGTTTGTAGTCGAACACGATCGCCCCCGTCGCATCCGATGTGCCCGCCGCCTCGGCGACGTCCACGCGGTCGATCCGTCCGTGCAGGTGGACCTCGACGCCCTCCCCCCGCAGGTCTACGCGCGGACCGCCGGAGGGTTCGGCCCCCGGCCCCTGGTCGCTCGGCTCGCCGAACCACCATTCCGAGGCCGCCTGTCGAAACCGCCCGGCGCGGCTCATAACGATCAGCCGTCGCACCAAGTCGACGAGCACATCGCGGGCGCGATCCAACAGGAACACGGCCCGCTGTGAGCGTGCGGCCAGCGACGACAGCGATCCTTCCTGGGCGATCAATTCTTTGATCACCTCGTCCACGATCCGCTCGACGTTAACGCCCTCGGGCTGAAGGTCGGCCAGCGTGCGGGGCGGCTCGCCCCCCTGCAATCGCCGAAAGAGTCCGTCCAGCACCTGATGGTAGAATCGGCCCAGGTCCACCGGCTCGAACGTGAGAACCCGCCGCGGTTCGAGCCTGAGCACGTGCCGCGCGAAGTGCTGATACGGGCAGGCCGCGAACCGGCTCAAGCGGCTGACCGAACACGCCAGCGGCTCGGCGTAGATCCGCTGGGCCAGATCGGCAGGCAGGTCGGCCGTGTTGCGATAGAGCACGCCCCGCCGCACGATCCGCGCGGCCCGCACGAAGACCGCCTCGCCGTCGATCGTCATCGTCTCCAGCAGCACCACCGCCCGCCGCCGTCGGTCCGGATCGATGTGCCCATCGGCGCCCAGGGCCAGGCACAATCGCTCGGCCAACTCCGACGGGTGTGTCGTGGCCTCGAGGTCGTGCGTCTGGCGGGCCGTCGTCTCGTGCAGGTCCTCGAACCGCTCGGTCAAGTCCCGCACGAACGGCGAGACGGCCACCGCGCGGCCCGCCTCGTCCATGCAGGGCCACGTGATAATCAGCTTGTGTGAGGGCCGGGTGAACGCGATATACGCCAGGTATGCCCGATCCAACAGCCGACGCGTCATCCGGTCGGACAGCGCCAGCCCCTGGGCCTCGGCCGCTTCGCGGTCCGCATCGGTCAGCACGCGATCGGGCACGACCGGCACGGGGAACTGCCGCTGCGTCGCCCCGACTAGGAACGCCACCTTCAGGTCCGGGTGCCGACTACGCTCGATCGAGCCGACCAGCACCGCATCCAGTGTGGGCGGGATCCGCTTGAGCCGCAGCGCCTCGACGCCCTGGGCCAGCAGCGCCGCGTGCTCGGCCGCCGGCATGGATTGATCGGCCAGGATCGCCGCGTACTCCTCGCACAGGCCGGTGAACTTCTCCCACGCCTGTCGGTGCGTTTCGGTCTCGAACGGCTCGGCACGGCATAACTCCTCGATCCGCCGCGGCGCGTCCAGCGCCTCGAACAGGTGCCCGATCGCCGCGATGAATGCCTCGCCGGTGCACGCGGGCGCGGCCAGCGCCTCGGCCAACGTCCGCACCGGCGCCACCGCCGCACGCCGCCACTGGTCGATGTGCTTCTCGTCGAATGCCGCGGCCTCGGCCTGGGCCCATCGCCACGGCGCCTCCTGCGTCCACTCCTCGCCCTGCACGCCGAACGCCAGGGCGTACTGCTCCACCGCGTCGGCCTGCTCGGCGCTGAGCACG
>DSDH01000012.1 GCA_011055475.1 Phycisphaerales bacterium
AATGTGACCGGCCATTGGTATACTCGCCGTCCATGATCCGTGTGGCGTTGATTATTGAGCGGGCCGATATCGCCTTGGGCGGGGCTGAACGCAGCATCGCCGAGCTGGCCGAGGCGCTGCGGGCCCACGGGCTGAGCTGCACGATCGTGGCCGCCACGGGCGATCCCGACGAGGGATTGTGCATCCTGTGCCCCGAGCGGGGCGGGTCGCGGACCCCGCTGGACCTTTTCCGCCGGATGGTGCGGGTCCATCTGGCCGAGACCCAATACGACGTCGTGCACAGCACGCTGCCCCTGCCCTTTGCGGACATCTACCAGCCGCGTGGCGGGTCGTACCGTGCGGCCATGCGGGGCAGTGCCGAGGCCTATGAGCGGCCTTGGCAAATCGCGGCCAAGCGCTGCGCAAACGCGTTCAACGCACGCCGCCGCACGCTGCTGGCCGCCGAGCGGACCCTGTGCCGCGACACCGGCGTCACCATCGCCGCCCTGTCGCACCTGGTCAAGGGACACTTCCAGGCGGACTATGGCCTGGCCGACGACCGCATCGCGGTGATTCCCAACGGCATCCGGGTTACGCCCCCACCCACGGATGAGCAGGCGGCCGCCTTCCGCCAACGCCTGGGCCCGGCGGCAACCGGCGGCGCGCCCATCCTTCTGTTCGCCGCCAACAACCTCCGGCTCAAGGGCCTGGGGCCCCTGCTGCGGGCGTGGGCCCGCATCCCGGCGGACGCGAGACGCCGGGGCGTCCTGGCCATCGTCGGCAGCGGCCGTGCTGGCCCCTACCGGCGGCTCGCCCATCGGCTGGGTATTGCCGACCGGGTCGTCTTCGCCGGGCCGGTGGACGCCATCGGACCGGCCCTGGCCGCGTGCCGGGCGGCGGTGCTGCCCACGTGGTACGACCCCTGCTCACGGTTCATCCTGGAGGCATTGGCCGCGGGCAGACCCGTCGTGACGACCCGGTTCAACGGCGCCGCCGAGCGGTTCGTCGATGGCCGCCATGGCCGCATCCTGGACCGGCCCAACGACATCGACGGCCTGGCGGCCGCGCTAACGCACATGCTCGACGATGGCTGGGCCGAGCGGGCTCGCCGAGCCATCATCGAGGACAACCTGCCCGACGCGGTCTCCATCGAACACCACGTCGAGGCCCTGATCGGCCTGTACGAACGACTCCTGGGTGAGCGAAAGGAAGCACACGCATGATCCGAATCATCCCACTGGCGGCCGGGGCGTACGTGCTCGGCTCGATCCCCTTCGGACTGTTGATTGCCCGCGCGCACGGCGTGGACCTTCGGAAGATCGGATCGGGCAACATCGGCGCCACGAACGTCGCCCGGGCCCTGGGCAAGCGGTGGGCGTACGTCTGCTTCGTGCTCGACTGCCTCAAGGGCCTGGTGCCGACCGTCCTGGCCGGGTGGATGCTCGACCTTCGCGATCCCGGCCCGGGCGTGCTCACGGGGTACCTGGCCGTCGGCTGTGCGGCGGTGCTGGGGCACATCTACTCGGTGTTCCTGCGATTTCGCGGGGGCAAGGGGGCGGCGACGGGCATGGGCGTGATGCTGGGCCTGTGGCCGTATTTCACGGTCGCCGGCCTGGTGACGTTCGCCGTCTGGGCGGCCGTGGTGCTGATCTGGCGGTACGTATCGCTGGCGACAATCGTGGGCGCCGTCGTGTTCCCGGTCGCCCTGAGCGTGGGGATCGCCCTGCGCGAGGATTGGCGGTTCGCCGCGCTTTGGCCGCTGGTCCTGGCGGCCGTGGTCATGGCCCTGCTGGTCATCATCCGCCACGCCGAGAACATCAAGCGGCTTTTGGAGGGGTCGGAGGGCAAGGTGTTTCAGCGCTGAGCGCCGCGGCCGTGGCGTGTTGCCCGCCAAATCCCCGCCGCCAGCAGGCCCAGTCCCGCCCCGAGGGCCGTCAGCCACAGCCCCTGCATGGCCCGGTAGAGAATGAAGTCCCAGACATAGTCGCCCAGCGGCACGATGCCCGTGGCTTCGAGCCCGCGCCAAAGCCGATTGACGGGCCAGAAGACCAGCCACCACACCCGGTCCAGCAGCGCCGCCAGCGCCGTCCCGCGGACCGCATCGTAGCCGGCCCGATCCGCCAAGTACCATGCCCACGCCAGGCCGATCCCCCCCGCCGGC
>DSDH01000066.1 GCA_011055475.1 Phycisphaerales bacterium
CGGTTCCATAGGCTCCTCCGACGGTATCGGTGAACTCAGATCTGCAACGATCACGGTCCAGCCTATGCGAACCGGGCCCGCGCCACAAGAGGCCTATTCAAGAGCCGGTTGTGAACCTGGAGGTTCAGGAGGTGGATGCGGTGACGCTCGCCGCCGCCAGAAACGCCCCCCGTGGACCGATCAGGCGGGCGGCGTCATTTCTGTTCACAAGCCCGTTGTCGGCGGCGGCGACGACGTGGTACACTATGGGGTTTGGCGGGGGCCTCACTTTGCATGATGAAGCGGTCTCCTGTTGAGGGCGTGGGCGTAATGTTTGTCGACGAGGCGAAAATCTGGGTCAAGGCCGGCGACGGCGGTCACGGCTGCATCAGCTTCCGGCGGGAGCGGTTCATCCCCAAGGGTGGGCCCGACGGGGGTGACGGCGGCCGCGGCGGCGACGTGTACTTCGAGGCCGACCCGGCCATCGACACGCTCACTGAGTTCATGGGCAAGCACCATTGGCGGGCGGGAAACGGCCAATGCGGTGAGGGTGGCAACCGCCACGGCGCCGACGGCGAGGACCTGGTCATCCGGGTGCCGGTGGGCACGCTCATCTATGATGCGGACCTCGATTTGCTGCTCAAGGACTTGGATGAGCCGGGCGTGCGGGTGCGGATCTGTCGGGGTGGCCATGGCGGCAAGGGCAACAAGGCGTTCGCCACGCCCCAGCGACAGGCGCCGCGCTTCGCTCAGCCGGGCAAGCCCGGCCAGGAACGCAACGTGCGCCTGGATCTGAAGCTGATCGCCGACGTCGGCCTGGTGGGCCTGCCCAACGCGGGCAAGAGCACGCTCATCAGCCGCTGCTCGGCGGCCCGGCCCAAGGTCGCCGACTACCCTTTCACCACGCTGCATCCGGTGCTGGGCATCGTGGAGCTCAGCGGCGACCGGCGATTTGTCATGGCCGACATCCCCGGCCTCATCGAAGGGGCGCACCACGGCGCGGGGCTCGGGCATGCCTTCCTGCGGCATCTCGAACGGACTCGCCTGCTGGTGCATCTGCTGGACGCGGCTCCGTTGGACGGCTCGGACCCGGCCGCCAATTTTGAGAGGATCAACGCGGAACTGCGGCTGCACTCACAGGCGCTGACCGACAAGCCCCAGATCGTCGCGCTGACCAAAATCGACGTACTCGGCGACAACGGCGCCGTGAAGACGCTCCGCCGTCGATTGGAGGACCGACTCGACCGGCCGGTGTTGGCGATCTCGGCCGTGACGGGTCAGGGGCTCAAGACCCTCAACGAGACTCTGTGGAAGCACTTGAAAGGACCGGGGCATGAACCTGATCGCGATTGACATAGGTAACACGATGATCACCGTGGGTCTGTTTCTGGACGATACCAAGGCCTGGATCGAATCCATTCCCGGCGCGGCCGAGGATGCCCCTGAGCATCTGGGTGATTTGCTGGCCCGGGCTTGGGAGCAGATCCCCCTGGTCGCCGGCAGCACGGAGCACAAGCGAGACGGCCTGATCGTGGTCAGTTCGGTGCATGAGGCGTGGGGGCGGATGGTCGAGGACCTGTGCCGCGGACGGCTGGGTGAGTCCATCCGGCTGATCGGGCGGGACGTGCCGCTGCCCATCGAGATGGGTGTGGACGAGCCCGCGGCTGTCGGTACCGACCGCGTGATCAACGCCGCCGCGGCCTTCGCCGTCATCGAGGATGCCTGTGTGGTGGCCGACTTCGGCACGGCGGTGACAATTGATCTGGTCGATGAAAACGGCGTCTTCCTGGGCGGCGTCATTGCGCCGGGCTTCGCGATGGGTGCGGGGGCGCTCCATCACGGCACCAGCAAGCTGCCGCTGATCGAGGTCACCACGCCCACCGATCCCGTGGGGGTCGACACGGTCAAGGCGATGAACGCGGGGCTCTTCTATTCCGCTGTGGGCCTGCTGCGAACGATCACCGAGCTGTACGCCGAACAGTTGGGGCGCTGGCCGCAGACGGTCGTCACCGGCGGGGCCAGCAGGCTGCTCAAGGGACACTGCGATTTCGTCGATTCCTGGGTGGACAACCTGACGGTCATGGGCATCGTGATTGCGTACAAAAAGCACTTGGCCACGCAGGCCGAACTGCTGGAGCTGGACGCCAAGAATCGAG
>DSDH01000549.1 GCA_011055475.1 Phycisphaerales bacterium
CGTGATGACATCGGTACCGGTCCCGTCCCCTCGACCTATGTACCGGCCCGCAATACGATCTTCCTGAGCTACGCCCTGGCCTGGGCCGAGGGGCTCGGCACCGGGGACATCTTTATCGGCGTCAACGCCACCGACTACAGCGGCTACCCCGACTGCCGCCCCGAATACATCGCCGCGTTCGAGACCCTGGCCAATCTCGCCGTCGCCGCCGCCGTCGAAGGAACCCTTCGGGTGCGCATCCACGCCCCGCTGATCCACATGACCAAGGCCCGCATCATTCAAATGGGGACCCGCCTGGGCGTGGACTATGCCCTGACCCACAGCTGCTATGACCCGGACGACAAAGGCCGCGCCTGCGGACGGTGTGATTCCTGCCGATTGCGTCTCAAGGGCTTCGCCGAAGCGGGCCTGCCCGACCCGGCCATATACCAGCCTGGCCGCCCGTAGTCTACGGGGTCGGCGCCAACAGTCCCAAGACCTCCCGTGGCGTCACTCCGGCCATGTCGGCGATCTCGCGAAGACTGCTCTTCTCCGTTACCTCAAGCCCTTGCTGCTTCAATGTGTTGATGGCTTCCTGAAGGCCGTAGCCCTCCTGGGCGCACACCTGCTCGAGCGTCATCCGCCCCAGTCCCTGGCCCGAACCACGACCTGCCCCTCCGGCTTCCCGTGTGCCACCCTGACCTCGCGCGCCACCGGCGCCCCCGCCGCCTTGGCCATGTTGCCCCGGCGCTACGGCCCCGCCCGTCGCCACGCGATACAGCGCATCCGGTGACAATCCGTGCTCGGCCGCCAGTTCCCCGAAGTTCACTTCTTCCGAGGGCACGCGTATACCCGCCGTCTCCAGATTTACCATCACCTCCACCAGGTCAAGCTGGGCCACCTCCGCAAGCTCCTTGAGGCTCAGGAGTTCCGCATGGGCCACGGGTGCCCTTTGAGGAGCCTGCTCCCATGAGTTCTTCAGCCGGTCATTCCACGCCATCAGATTCGAGAAGGGGGGTACGAGGTAGAACATGCTCACTAGCAACACGATGCTCGCCACCAGCGCCGCCACCCACTCCGACCGAAACGCAAACCGCCGGCTGACCCGACTGCGAAAGTAGCACACCAACGGACGCCAGTTGAGCACAAGATGCACGACCGAGGCGATGAGAAACACGCAGCCGGCCCCGATGTGCATCGCGATCCACTCATCCTTCGTCAGCCCCAGCAGGGTCCAGCCCGTCCAGTGAGCCACCCGTCCCGGCGGCGTCACGAAGAGAATCGCCCCCGTGAACGCGATCACGACGAAAAAAACAGCCAGCATCACCGACACAAACGGCCGAAAGCGAAATCCCACCCGGCATTGCGGTTCCACGTGCGTCTCCCATCAGGTAGAAAGGTCACAGGACAAGGACGGAATCACGTATTTCTACAGGCTCCCCGAGCGTTTGTTCGTCGCTGCCCGTGAATCGCCGATCCCGCATCGCCATCATCGGGTCAGGACAGGCTCTCACGCGAATCGGCATCTTCTCGATGCGGCCTTGCATTCGTGGGGTGGTTGTGTTAAAATAGGGAAAATGATGGGGGCGGGCATATCCCGGCCCCATACCACGACCAACAGGGGGGCATAGGGTGACGAAAAGGGTCGTCTGCAGGGTCGTCGAATCCAAGTTTTCCCATTCGGTGAGTCGGTCTGCGCCGATCTGGCAGCCGTCCGGACCCGACCATCAAGCCGGTCCGTCCGCCGTGGAGCCGAGCCCGGTGTGTTTAAGGTCCTATAATCAGAGATCTTCTCCTGGGCCAAGCGTCGGATATCCGGCCATACCCCCGAACAGGACGTTGGCGCCGCGCCCAGTGGCGTTCGAGCATGGCCTGCCGTGCGGTCTCGTGATCGATCTGTGGGTCTGAGCGCAGAAAAATGGCGAGGCCGTCGGCAGGGGTCGCCTGCGCCATAACCTCGCCAAATTTCCGACACTCCCTTATGTCGCTACCTAGCCGTCCATGGCCTTCAACTCAGTTTGTAAACTCCTCAAATACCGAACTTTAGGAGAATATCAGCGGCGAGGAGGCGGTGGGGTTCGGTATCGAGAAGGCCGTGGTCCAGCTCCCAGCGGGCCCGGGCGATCGTCTCGGCATCGTCGGCGGCGC
>DSDH01000211.1 GCA_011055475.1 Phycisphaerales bacterium
CGGATTCGCAAGGTCGATGCCATTGCGTCCACGACCACGCTGTACTACTACGATCCCGACTGGCGGTGCCTGGAAGAGCGGGACGGATCGGATGTGCTCCAGCGCAGCTTCGTCTACGGCAACTACATCGACGAGGTCCTGGTGATGACCGTCCCCGGCTCGCCGCCTGCGGACTACTACTACCTGCAGGACCACCTGTACAGCCCCGCCGCCCGCTCGGCCCCGGCTTCGCTGCCGGCAAACAACCAGTTCTTGCGGCCGATCGCCACCATCCGCAGTATTCTCTCCGCCAGGTTGTTGTCGATCTCCAGAAGAGGCTCGTCCACGTACCGTGTCAGCGCCGTCCACTGCCCTAACGCATACGTGATCGCCTTGCCCATCGGACTCTTGGGCAGAACTTGGTCCTTCCAGGCCAACAGGTTCGCGTGGATCCGGTCCAAGATCGGTCGGGCCTGCTCCTGCCGGGCTGCGAGTAACTGCGTTGCGTCAAAGTGCTGCTCTTTGGCCGTCTTCTCGATGGCGTACAAGTCCTTCCACAACGCCAGCATCTGCGAGGCGCGCACCGGGTCGCTGTCCAGCGCCAGGTCAAACTTTCGCCGGGCATGCGCATGGCAGCCCACCTCCGTCGCCTGCGACCGCCGAAAGAACTCATCATAACCGCTGTACGCGTCGGCCTGCACATACCCGGCGTATTCACCCAGGAACTTGAGCGGCCCGTGCCGGCTCCGCGTGGGGGTAAAATCAAAGACCACATTCTTGCGGTCATCCACGTACACCCATAGATAGCCGTTGACCGTCGAGCCCTTGCGCTTCTTGCTCTTGACCGGCACGGGCGTGTCGTCCGTATTGATCTGGGGGGATTGAAGGATCATCTCATGCATCCGTCGGACCAGTGGCCGCAACGCCTGAGGCGAATCGACCAAGTGGCAAAAATGTAGTCACGACTCTTGGCCAAGATCACCCTTGGCACCATGAAGAACCCCCTCAGCTTCGGAACTTGGGCTAAGTTCCTGCTGTTCTTTTGGCGTTATCGGACAACCACGGGTCCCGACAGGACCCTGTTCTGAGGAAGGCACTTGCTTCAGAGTGGGGGGATTCCCGGATCGAGGATTAATCTTATTCCGCACCACGATTCAACCGATGCAAGTTCCGGCGGTTCGTATCCAGTCGTGAGCGGCCGCTTTGGAGATCGGGGGGGCAGATAGGCACAAAGATACTGCACGCAGTAACGCCTGCGAACCGCCGGGAGAGTTGCCGTGTGATGACACGAGTATCGAGGCTGGGGACGGACCCCGGTGGCTCCTGTCGGCATGGTGTCCCATAGGGGATTAGGCGTTAGGCGAATAACCAAGCAGCGCTGGAGACAGGCATGAGAACGGGCACACCCAAGGGGACGATAGTGATCGCAGATGACGAGCCGAATCTGCGGTTGGTGCTGGAGCGGCTCCTGCGGGAAGAAGGCTACACGGTGCACAGTGCGACCGACGGCGTCGAGGCGCTCTCGTTGGCACGGTCGGTGCGGCCGGACCTGCTGGTGTTGGATATCATGATGCCGAACCTGGATGGTCCAGGGGTGGCCGCGGCGTTGCGGGACGACCCGGGGACGGCCCACGTGCCGATCGTGTTTCTCACGGCCGTTTTGACACACGACGACCAAGCCCGCTTGAGTCAACGACGAACCGACCAGGTCTACCTGGCCAAACCCTATGATGTGGACGAGTTGCTGGCGACGGTCCGGCATATGCTCGCCAGCGCCACGTTGGGCGCCGGCACCCGGGAGGACACCCCATGAGTGACACGATTCGCGTCTTGGTCATCGAGGACGAGGCGCACATCCGCATGGCTCTGGAGTACAACCTGCAGATGGACGGGTTCGAGGTGCATCTGGCCGAGAACGGTCGACTGGGGATCGAGGCGGTCGGCCGGGTTCGGCCGGACCTGGTGTTATGCGACTGGATGATGCCCGAGATGAACGGCGTCGAGGTGGTCCGCGAAGTATCTGTTTAGCGGGTGGTCCGCTCAGCGTGTCGGCGCCGGCAGGAGTTGGCGAACGAGAAGCGGACGCTGGCTGCGGGGTGTGCAGATGAGGGTCGAAAGAAACGACAAGGTGTCCACGGC
>DSDH01000379.1 GCA_011055475.1 Phycisphaerales bacterium
ACCTGCGGATCATACGGGATCGAGGCCAGAACAGACAGTGATCTTTCGGCCGCCTCGGAGCATATCTGCTCACTGAGGGCCGGGTTGATGTCCGCCTTGTTGACGCAGACCGCCGCCGGCACGCCGAAGTGCCGCGCCAAGTCGGCAACGCGACCCAGATCATGTCGACCCGACAGGGTCGGCTCGGTCACGATCAGCACCAGGTCGGCCCCGGCGATCGACGCGATCACCGGACAACCCACGCCCGGCGAGCCATCGACGATCAGGAGGTCGCAACCTTTGTCGACCGCCAAGGCCCGCGCCTCCTTGCGGATAAGGCTCACTAGCTTGCCGCTGTTTTCCTCGGCCACGCCCAGTTCGGCGTATACCAGCGGGCCGAATCGCGTCTGGCCGATGTGCCACCTGCCATTGATCGTGTCCTCAAACGCGATGGCCGCGGCGGGGCAGAACTCCACGCAGACCTTGCAGCCTTCACAGGCGGTCGGGTCGATTCGATAGGCGCCACCGGCGTCTGGGTCAGGCAGGATGACCGCCCCGAATCGACACACGCCGGCGCAGGTCCCGCAACCCGTACAGCGTTCGGCGACGATGCGAGCCGTCTTGCCCCCGGAGAAGTCCTCGCTCTTGTACGTGCGGGGCTTGAGGACCAGGTGCAGGTCGGCGGCGTCAACGTCGCAGTCGGCCAGGACCGCACGGTCGGCCAGGGCCGCGAATCCGGCCGTTACGCTGGTCTTGCCCGTACCGCCCTTGCCGCTGATAATAACCAGTTCCTTCATGCCAAGAGCCTCCGCGCCAATGCGGAGAATATGTCTCCAAGGTTCGGGGCCACGTCCAGGATGAGCCCGCCGTTGGAGTATGTCTCGGCGATGCGCCGGTCGTCCGGAATGCGGGCCAGGATCTCGATTCCCTCGCCCCGGCAAAACATCTCGGTGGCCTCGTCGGCCAGCCCCGACCGATTGATCACCACGCCGTGGGCCAGACCCAGGTGCCGTACCATCGCTGCCGCCAGCTTGAGGTCATGCAGACCGAACGGCGTCGGCTCGGTAACCAGCAGGACGAAATCCACCCCGCGCACCGCCGCGATCACCGGACACGAGGTGCCCGGTGGAGCATCGAGAATCACCACCCCGCGGTCGGCCGCGTGCGTGCGAACCGCGCGAATCAGGGCCACACTGCGCACCGAGCCGATCCGCAGCGTACCCTGGACAAAGTCGGGCCCGTCAGTTCTTCCGATGTCCACGCGACCGATGTCCAGCGGCTTCTCCTCGATCGCCTGTACCGGGCAAACCCGCAGGCATCCGCCGCAACTGTGGCAGAGCTGTTCAAAGGTCAAGACGCTGCTCTTGACCGGAACGATGGCCTTGAACTGACAGATCTGCCCACACCGGCCGCACCCGGTGCATCGCGATGAATCCACCGTCGGAACCGGTACCGTAACGCAGCGGCTGTGCGTTATGTCGGGCCGCAGGAAGATGTGCCCGTTGGGCGCTTCGACATCACCGTCGATGTACTGCACCGCGTGACCCTGCCGGGCCAGGAGTACGGCCAGGTTCGTCGCGACGGTGGTCTTTCCCGTGCCACCCTTGCCGCTGGCGACCGCGATGGTCCGCAGACCGTTCATTCCTGGGGTTCTGTGCCGTGGTGGGACTGCACGTTCGCGCCGGCGTCGGGGGAGAATCTGCCGGCCACATAGCCCTCTATCGCCTCGCGGACCGTGCCGCTGACGCCTGTGTACACGGAGACGCCGCCGGCCTTGAGGGTACGAAAGGCGTTCGGCCCGCAGTTGCCCGTGAGCACGGCCTCGGCGCCAGCGTCGATCACCGCCTGGGCCGCGCTGACGCCCGCGCCGCCGGCCGCCTGGCTGGCTTCATTCTCCATCAGACTAAAATCCATGGTCTCGGTGTCAACGAGAAGAAAGTACGCGGCTCGTCCAAATCGCGGATCGACCGCGGCGTCCAGGTCCGGGCCCTGCGCAGTGACTGCGATCTTCATATAGTCTCCCTGAATGACAGGCCGGGTCGAAGCGGCCCGGCCTGCGCGTCCGTTACGTGGTTTGCTGTTTCTGTAATTCCGCGATTCGCTGGTTGATCTCATCCAGCGTTCGCCGCA
>DSDH01000321.1 GCA_011055475.1 Phycisphaerales bacterium
GGTCGTCCGATAAGAATCCGCTCGGCGTCGGCCCACTGGTCCCAGGCCCCCAGGTGAGTCGTCACCAGCTTCAGTTCAGGCCACTTTTCGAGCACCCGGACGATCCGCCCGGGTCCGGCCCGATCCACCCGATCGAAGGCGATATCGTAGCCCGTGTGCATGACGCAGATCAGGCCGCAGGAAACCAGGGCGTCGTAGATCGCATCCATCCGCGGCTCATCGGCGGTGAACTGCTGGTAATAAGGATGGAGCTTGATCCCCTTAAAGCCCTCGGCACAGAGCTGGCTGATCCGCTCGGCGGCCGCCGGATCATCCGGATGAATCGAGGGCAGGGGTATGATGCGGTCGGACTGTATCGCCGCCGACCAGGCACGGATGGGCTCGAACTGCTCAGGCCGCGTGGCAATACTGCAAACCACGGAAATGTCAATTCCCGCCCGGTCCATCGAAGCGAGCAGCGACCCGATCCGCCCATCGTGGTAATAGGGCAAATCGGGCACCTCAGCACTGAGACTGGCCATGGCACGATCGGCCAAGGCATCCGGAAACGCATGGGTGTGTATGTCGATGATTCGATCCATTCCGAAAGTCCTGTCTGTTCTGGAAACCTCGTTTTCACTATTGCGAACAGGTGTAGATGTCGCGTTTGCAAGAACTCCTACTCCGTTCCGGTGTCCGCATCGCCCTGCCGGAGACGCTTCATGCGGCCACGGTGTTTCTTGTCGCGCAGACGCCGCTCGACGGCCGACCGGGAGGGACGGGTGCGGCGGCGGCGGGGTTTGGGTCGCTGCAGGGCCTGCTCGATCAGCTCGCCAAGCCGCTCCAAGGCCGCTCGGCGGTTGGCCCCCTGTGTGCGAAACCGCTGGGAGACGACCCGGATGCGACCCTCACGATCGATCCGCGAGGCCAACCGACGGCGTACTCGCGACTTATCGGACGCACTGAGGCCCGGCAGCACGTCCGGATCGAGCAGCACCGTCACGCGGGAGCTGACCTTGTTGACGTTCTGCCCGCCGGGACCGCTGCTGCGTGAGAACACGAAGGTGACATCCTCGGGTCTGATTTCCATCCGTCGTCCTCGTGTCTACTCAGCGTTCATCCGCCGGCGCGAGTTCGGCTCCACGGTCCAGAAGGTGCGGCCCCGTCGGCCGCCACATCCGCTCGATCTGCTCCAGGCTCCGGCCCCGCGTCTCGGGCACGCACAGGGCCACGAAGACCACCTCCACCACGCAGAACAACCCGTAGAGCCAAAAGCTGAACCCGTGGTGGAAGTGTTCGACGAGCCAGGGGTTCTTGTTCAGCATGGGGAACGTCTGTGAGACGGCGTAACAGGCGATCCAGAGGATCACGGTGGCGATGGCCATGGCCCGGCCACGGATCCGCGTCGGGAAGATCTCCGAGAGGATCACCCACGTCACGGGCCCGACGGCCATGGCAAAGCAGGCGATGTAACCCAACACCGCCAGGAACACCCACAGGCCGGTCTGCTGCGCGTAGAACGCCCAGCCCAGCAGTCCCAGGCACACCCCCATACCCGCACTGCCTGCAAGCATGAGCGGCTTTCGACCCAGCCGGTCCACTACCGCGATCGCCACCACCGTGAAGAGGATGTTGACCGCCCCAACGATGACCGTCTGCCACAGGGCGCTTTGGGTGTCGGCGCCGATGTTCTTGAAGATCTCCGGCGCGTAATACAGCACGGCGTTGATCCCGGTGACCTGCTGAAGAATCGCCAGGATCACGCCGATCAGCAGGGCCACGCGCAGGCCCGGCTCGAGAAGCTGGCGGATCGAGGCGCTCTCGTGAGCGATGGCCTCGCGGATCTCGGCCAATTCGGCCTGGGCATAGTCCGGCCCATCCACGCGGGACAGGATCCCCAGCGCCTGGGCGGCCCGGCCTCGCTGGGTGAGCCAGCGGGGACTTTCCGGGACAAAGAACGCCAACACGAGCAGCAACAGCGCCGGCAATGCCTCCGAGCCGAACATCCACCGCCAACCCGACACCACCAGCCAGTCATCGCTCCGGCCCCGGGCGATGAAGTAGTTGACAAAGTACACGACCAGAAAGCCGGAGACGATGGCGAACTGGTTGAGCGAGACC
>DSDH01000662.1 GCA_011055475.1 Phycisphaerales bacterium
GCGGTGCTGTTCGCGAGTCTGCCGGTGGGCTGCCTGGTGGCGGCGATCCTGAACGCGAACAACCTGCGGGATATCCTGCACGACCGGGCGGCGGGCATTTGGACGCCGGCGGCCCTGCTGGGACCCCGGCGGGGACGCATCGAGTACTACCTGCTCGTGAGCGGCGCCTACGTGATCGTCGTGGCGGGGGTCTTGTTGTCGTGGCATTCGGCGTGGGGGCTGGCGGTGTTCGCCAGTGCGCCGCTGGCGTGGCGGGCCGTGCGGCGACTGCATCGCAGCCGCCCCGGTGAGGCGGCGGACATCGCGACGCTGGACGTGCAGACGGCGCAATTGCACCTGGCGTTCGGGCTGCTGTGGGCGGCGGGCCTGGGCCTCGAGGCGGTGCTGACATGAGAGGCGTCGTGGTGCTCTGTGGGCTGGCGGCGGTGTTGTGGTTCGTGATGTTCTCGCCCATCACGGCCGGGCACGTGCCGTTCTGGCCGATCATGACGGCCTGTGCCCTCCTGCTGGCGGCAGCGGGATCATGTGTCGACCCGGTCGGTATGTGGCGGGTTTTCGGCGTGCGGTGGTGGCATGTGCCCGTGGGGATTCTCGCGGCGGCGGTTCTGTATGTCGTTTTCTGGGTCGGGCATTCGCTGTCGGTGTGGTTGTTCGCGTTCGCGGATGATCAGGTCCGGGCGGTCTACGCGAGGCGGCCCGATACGTCCGGGTGGGGTCTGGCGGCACTCTTGGTGTGTATCGGGTCATGCGAGGAGATCTTCTGGCGGGGGTTCGTGCAGCGGCGGTTGGCGCAGCGGTGGGGGCCCTGTGTCGGTCTGACGGCGGCGACGGCGGTGTATGCGCTGGTGCACATCTGGTCAGGTAACCTGATGCTCCTGGCGGCCGCGGGTATCTGCGGGCTGTTCTGGGGGGCCATGCTGATGCGATTCGGATCGGTTTGGCCCGGGCTGGTCAGCCACGCGTTGTGGGACGTGATGATCTTCGTATTGTGGCCGCTCGGATAGGGGGTGTGCCGGTGCGTGCGGCGGCAGACGATCACGATCAGACTGCGGTTCGGGCTGTCTTCGCGGGCGTGGCCCGGCGGTACGACCTGGCGAATCATCTGCTCAGCGGGTTTCTCGATACGCGATGGCGCCGGCGGACGGTGGCGCGGGTCGCGCCCAGGCCGGGCGAGCGGATCCTGGATGTCGCGTGTGGGACGGGGGCGCTGACGGTGGAGTTGGCCCGTGCCCTTGGCCCGGACGGCGAGGTGGTGGGGGTGGACTTCTGCGAGGAGATGCTGGCCATGGCGCGGGCCAGGTGCATGCCGGGGTCGGCGGGCCGCCCGATGGCCAAGGTGGAGTGGCGCACCGCGGATGCCCAGCGGACCGGCCTGCCCGATGCGGCGTTTGACGCGGCGACGTGTGCGTTCGGCGTGCGGAACATGATGGATCGGTTGCCGGTGGTGCTGGCCGAGATGCGGCGGGTGCTGCGGCCTGGAGGACGCGTGGGGATACTGGAGTTCTCGCTGCCGCGACGGCGGCTCCTGCGCCACGCCGAGCAGGTGTGGCTCGCGGCGCTTGTGCCCCTTATCGGTGGATGCCTGACGGGGCGGTTCGGGCCATACCGATACCTGGGGCGGACGATCCGTGCATGGGATCATCACGTGGACCTTTCGGCCGAGCTGCGTGCAGCAGGATTCGTGGGCGCTGTGGCAAGGCCGATGCATGGCGGGATCGTGACTCTTCACCAGGCACGGCGGGCGTAACGCGGCGGGTTTTCAGGGTCTATCGGTAGGGGGCGCGGGCTCAACAGGTCGGCCCAAGGCATCCACCTTGCGCTCGGCGACGAGGTTGCCCTTTCCATCGTACAGGCGTTCGCCGGCGTGGATACGGCCCTGGTCGTCGCGGGCCCGGATGAGCTCGCGCACGAGCCGCCCGCTTGAGTCGCAAAAGTAGCGTACTTCCATCTGCACCAGGGGGCCATAGGGGCTTTGCACGTGCCGCCGCAGGACCTGCAGACGTCCGCGGTTATCGTAAATGGCCTCGTAGAAGACCTTGCGCTGCTGGGCCTGGCCACGGCCAATCTCTTCGCGGGGCACCAGGAAGGCGGCGCC
>DSDH01000193.1 GCA_011055475.1 Phycisphaerales bacterium
ATCATCGTGTTGCCGATCAGTTCGGCCTCGCTCAGTTGCACGACCGCGTTTCCGGTGAGCGTGCTCAAGTCTTCCGTTCCCATGAGGGCAACCCGGGCATCCAGCGTACCCGGAACCGGATTGGCCTGCGGATGGATGGAATGCACCAACTGGTTAAGCTGCACGCCGGTGACGTTCGCCAGGAGATGGTGCGACGTCGCCTCTGCTCGGCCCATCCTGCTGCCGTGGAAGCGGATGTGACCACCGAGGACGTCCCAGTCACCCCGGCTCAACACGATGCGATTCGGTCCGGCGTAGGCCACAAGAGCCCCATCGCCGATCGTTCCGCCGCGAAAGCGGCCGTCGCGGATCGCAGTCTCTGCGGTCAGACGCAACGGCTCAAAGGCCCGCGGCTCATCGGCGGGGGCGACGTGCAAAGTGCCGTTGGAGACGCCCTCCATACCTTCCAGGAAGGGCCACCATGTCGACGAGGCCATGGACAGATCGAGGTCTTCCCAGCGGACGTCGATCCGGCTCTTGCACCAATCCTTGAAGGGCAGATGCGCCTTGCCCTCGGCATGGCCGCCAAATGTCTCTACACGAAAGGTGTCGATCTCCAAAGACTCCCCATCCGTAGCCGCAGCAAACCGCCCGACGCCCAGCGTGGACCCATGCAATATCACCTCGGCCGAGAACGTACCCGTGCCCGCGCCTTTGTGACGACCGAGATCCACGGCAAACACCGCGTTGCCGTTCACCTCGACGGCGATGTTGGGATCCGTCACCTGTACCGGCCAAGCGACGATGTCGACGGCCGCCTCGACGTGGCCGCCGGCCAGCGGCACCTTTGCATCGCCGGCAATGCGTCCCCGGCGGGATTGAAGTTCGCTGTCCTCGAGCGCCACGACTTGGCTGCTGACGGCGAGCCGACCACCGCCTGTCTCGGCGCGGAAGGCGCCGTACCGAACGCCCTCAACCCGCCAGCGTCCCTTGCCGGCCCATGCGGCCGGGGACTGGAGCGGAACTGTAAGCTGCACGTCCACGGATGCCGTACCCTCCAAGTCCGTCGAATCTGCGACGAGCCTGGCGATCTGTTCCAGCACCAGGCTCTGACCGGAAACCCTCGCATCCAAGGATTTCGGCGGCAGGGCCGCTCCGCCGGAGACGTGACACCTGCCGCCGAAGTACTCGAATGTTTCACACTCAAAGGCCAGATGCTCCGGATCAAGGCGGGCCTGAAATGGAACGTGGATGTCGGGCACGGGCTTGCCGTGGACGGCCAGCCGCCGTGCGGACACCGAACCGGCCAGATTCAGGTTGGCGGGGGATATCGTGCCTTGGGCGGTCATGCGAGTCCTCAGTTCACCGGAGGGCTCGTTGGGGTCGACGCCTTCCGGACGCATCGTGCACGCGACCTCGACGTCGCGCAACTCCGTCGAAGGCAGATCCATCGCCCCCGCCGCCAAGAGCGACACGCCGCCTTGCCGGGCATCAAGGTGCGCAATGCGGAGGCTTTTGCCGTCTCCCGACACGGAGAGCCGAAGGTCGAGCGCCTTTTGTGCGGGTCCGAGCCTGACCCCGGCCAGTTCGATGTCTGCGAGCCAGTTCGGATCCGACGGCGACCAGTATCCTCGGCCCCTTGCCAGATCCGCCGTGGGCACGTCCACGTCCCGAAGCCACAGCGTGGTCCCGTCGAATTCAAGATTGGCTTCGATGCTGTGGAGAGACATTCGCCCGTCGTCGCGCGACCACTCCGGTGCCTGGAGACGGCACGTCCACTGAGAGCGGCGCCAATCCACACCGTGGCCTTGTATGTGCAGCGACGTACTCAGCTCGCCCATCGCCGTGCGACCGTCCAGAGTGGCGCTGGCCGAGATCCTCTTGAGGCCGTGGCCTGGAGCATGGAGTTCGCCACGGAGTGTTCCGTGAACGAAGGCGTCCTTGTCGGGATCGGCGTATGCCCATACCCCTTCCCACGCACCATGGCTGTCGGCCCAAGTTCCGAAGGCGGTGATCTCGGCTGTGTATTTGCCGGCCGTGAGCGTGACATCGCTGACGGCAAAACCCTTGGAAGTGGCCTTCGCATACCCGCCGG
>DSDH01000514.1 GCA_011055475.1 Phycisphaerales bacterium
TCGGCCTCGTCGGCGAAACGCTCGAGCAGCTCACCGCGGAAGTGCCACCACAATTGCAGGCCGCCCATGGCCTGGGCCTGCTCGGTGGTCAGGCTCGTGCGCAGAACCGTCACGTCAGGCGAGGCGTCTTCATCCTCCACGAGAGCGAACGTCCTGCGGCCAAAGCCCGCCTCGTGCATCATCTCGGCCGTCGCCGTTTGCAGGAGCCGCCCGGCCAGGGCCAGGCGCCGCAGGGCGCTGTCCAAGTCGGCGGGCTCGCCCGGCGGGGCCTGAAAGCCTCCCTCGGCGTCACTGGGGACGATGTACACCAGGCGCACGCGGTGGTCGTTGGTACCCGCGCGGTACGTCACCAATGCTTCCGTAGCGCCGGCTGTTGTGGTCACGCGGATGCGGTTATCGCCGGGGCTCAACAGGACCAGGGCCTTGAAGTGACCGGCGGCGGCCGGCCATGCACGATGTTGCCCCTGATGCTCGACGACGACCTGCTCCACGTCCGACCGCACGGCCCCGGTCAATGCCAGCAGCGGCATGCGGACCACCTCGTGGTCGGCGACATTCTCGACGACGGGAATAGGCGGCCCGCTTGGCCGCCGGGCACAACCCGCAATCAGCAGCGCCACGACCGCCAGAAGCCTCACGCCGAATCGCCTGCCGCCCTCACACACCACGGTTGATCTCCGCACACCACGCTCACCGACACACCGGCTCACGCCCGCCAGGGACGTTGCCGCTTGAGCGGCGCGGAAAGCAGCCGCCGCATGATGCCCACGTCCTCGGCCACTTGGAAGTCGAACATCCCCACGCACAAAAAGTCGCACCCGTTGGCCAGGGCGTATTGGAAGCCTTCCCGCGGATGGATGGCCCCGGCGCCGAGGACCTTGTAACCGATCCACGGACGCTGGACGGTCTTCATGACGTCGATCGTGATCTGGGGCGTCTCGGCCCAGACGCTGTCGTGCCGCGGCATCGGGCCGGCGGACCAGTACTGCTTGCTATTGAGCGTCTTCATGTAGAAATCGAGGTCCAGCCCGGCCGCTTCGCAGGCGATCACCACGTTGATCTCGTGACCGGCGACGCCGATGAGCGCTCCCGTTTTGCGCATCGCCTTGAGCGTCTTTTCGATCAGGTCCAGGCGCCCCTGCTCGACCCAGCTCTCGGCCACGCCGCCGTGGATGTACACCGCGATCGCCCCGTGATCCAGGGCCCGCTGCGCATCGCCCATCAGGTTGCCTTCGGTCGGCTTGCACTGGGCCAGCCAGTGAAACGTACCCCCGTAGCGTCTGCGGTACTCCGTCACCAGGTGGATCACGTGGTCATCCACCCGCAGGATCATCGAGTTGATCCCCTGGGCCTCGCATAGCCGCCAAGTCTCAAAAACCTTGTCATCCGTGAAGTAATG
Source organism: Phycisphaerales bacterium (assembly GCA_011055475.1). Lineage (GTDB taxonomy): Bacteria > Planctomycetota > Phycisphaerae > Sedimentisphaerales > Anaerohalosphaeraceae > DSDH01. The sequence goes on from DSDH01000514.1 coordinate 1,400, forward strand.
CCGCAGCAGAGAGGACACGTAAAGCAGGTCGCGACTGTGGGCAAAACCGCTGGTCAGGTTGCCGCCGCCGATCAGCCGCGTGATCTCATACCGACCGAGCCGGCCCGTTGGCAACAAAGACCCGCGTTCGGGTTGACCGCCCTGCAGGCCACCAGCCGCGGCCAGAGCTGTCTCCTCGAAACCAAAGGACATCACCGAGGCCGCGGCAGCCGCTGCACTACCCGCCAGGAACCGGCGCCGATCCAATGCCATCCCACCGTCTCCGCTCAAGCCCACTGCACTATTCCGATGGCCCATCCGGTGGCGTCGCTTGTCTAATATCCCGGCCGCGCGGGGGTAATCCCCGCGGGAACCCAGCGTCGTACGTCATTCTGCAGGGCGACCGCCGCATCCAAGCGCTGCTGAATCATCGGCACCGTCAGGTCAAGCGGCAGCGCGCCGGGGAATCGTTCGGCCATGTTGACCACGCGGCGATACTCGCGGATCAGGTCATTCAGCACCCACAGGAGCTGCTGGTAGGCCACCGGCGGCGGCAGAACCGGCTGCTGGGCCCGGAGCGTTTCGGTACGACCAGGTCCACCACGGCGATCATACCGGCTCGACCGCAGGGTCCGGTCCTGGTAGTACCTGTACGGATCGTTATACCGGTCACGACCACTGCGGTAGTAGAA
>DSDH01000315.1 GCA_011055475.1 Phycisphaerales bacterium
CCCTCGACCGCCAAGGACGACACGATCACCCGCATCGTGCCCAAGCTCACCGAGGGGGCCGGCGTCGTGACCACGCGGGGCGACGTGCACTACGTCGTCACCGAGTTCGGCATCGCGTACCTGCACGGCAAGAGCATCCGCCAGCGGGTCCTGTCGCTGATCGACATCGCCCATCCGAAGTTCCGCAAGGAGTTGATCCAGGCCGCCAAGGCCCAGGGCTACCTGCTGCCCGACCAGATCGAGCTCGAGTGGGACAAGGTCCGCTACCCGGAGGAGCTCGAGAAGTATGAGACCCTGCGCGACGGCACGGAGATCTTCTTCCGGCCGGTCAAGCCGACCGATGAGGCCGCCCTGTCGGAAATGCTGTATTCCCTCTCGACCGAGTCCGTGCGGAAACGCTATTTCACCCACACGAAGACCTTCCCGCACAAGGACGTGCAGCGATTGACGAACGTGGATTACGAGCAGAACCTGGCGATCGTGGGCGTCGTGCCGGGCGCGGCGGGCGGCGAGGAGATCGTGGCCATCGCGCAGTACTTCCTCGACCCGAAGACCCTGGTCGCCGAGGTGGCGTTCATCGTCCAGGATGAATGGCAGGACAAGGGCATGGGCAGCTTTCTGTTGGACTATATCACCAGCATCGCCAAGAGTCGCGGCGTGCGCCGGTTCTACGCGACGGTGCTGCCTCTGAACAAGGCGATGCTCCAGATATTCTACAACAGCGGCTACGCGGTGCAGACCGAGTTCGACGGCCAGGCCTACACCATCACCTACGACCTGGAAAAAAAGGCGTAGCGCCCGTCAATGCTCGGCCGATGGCGACTTGATGAAGGAGGCGGATCATGGCCGGAACATCCCGCGAGGCGACCGTGCGCGTGGCGATGTGCCAAACCGTGTGTCTGGCCGGGGATCGGTCGGGTAACGTCGCGCGGATCGAGCGGGCCTGCGAGGAAGCGGCGGCCCAAGACGCTCAGATCGCGTGTTTTCCCGAAACAGCCCTGCTCGGCTGGGTCAACGACGCGGCGCATCAGCGGGCCTGCCCGATTCCCGGCCCGGACGCGGATCGGCTTTGCGCGCTGGCCCGGCGGTTCAAGTTGGGTCTGTGCGTCGGCCTGGCCGAAAAGGAGGCCGCCAGGCTCTACGACAGCGCCCTGCTGATCGATCCGGAGGGACGTATCCTCCTGAAGCATCGGAAGTTGAACATCTTGACCCATCTGATGACCCCGCCCTACACCCCCGGCACGGAGGTGACCGTCGTCAGCACCCCTTGGGGGCGGGTGGGGGTGCTGATCTGCGCGGATACGTTCGAGTCGGCGCATTGCCAGGCCCTGCGCGAACAGCGGGCCGAGCTGGTGCTGGTGCCCTACGGCTGGGCGGCCCCGGAGGAAAACTGGCCCGGTCATGGAAACGAGCTTCGCAAGGTAGTACAATCGGCTGCTCGCCAGGCCCACGCCCCCGTCGTGGGGGTCGACAGCGTGGGGCAAATCACCTGCGGACTGTGGTGCGGCTGGGTCTTTGGCGGGCAGAGCGTGGCGGTGGACGCCACCGGCGAGGTGCTGGCCACGTTGGCCGACCGTGACCGTGAGGTGCGCGTGGTCGACGTGCCCGTGGACCGCCGGAACAGCGGCACGGCATGAACGAAATGGAATAGGATGAGCCGGCGCACGGCCGGCGTCAGTGGGGGCATAGGACGATGGATGACAGGATAGATCGGCGACGCTTTTTGGGCGCATCGCTGGCCGGGGCCGCGCTGGGGGCCGCCGCCGGCCGTCCGGTTCTGGGGCTGGGCTATCTGGTGGGGGATGACAAGGCGAAGAACGTGGGGCTGCCGCTGGAGAAGCTGATCCACGCCCAAAGCGGCATGAAGATCAAGACCGTCGAGAGTTTTACCGAGGATGAACCCATCCCCCGGGTGGCGTTCGTGCGGGTGACCACCGAAGACGGCGCTGAGGGCTGGGGCCAGGTCGCGCCGTTCAATGCGGATATCACCGTCATGGTGCTGCATCGGGACGTCGCGCCGCTGGCCATCGGCAAGGATCCCTACGACGTCGGCGCGTTGTCCCAG
>DSDH01000405.1 GCA_011055475.1 Phycisphaerales bacterium
CATAGGCATTCAGCTCAAGGGGGCCCGGTCGCGATCCGGGTCGGCGGGGTCCGATTGCAGCGATTGCGCGGCCTGGCGCATCTGCGCCGCCTGGATGGCCGCGGAGCACTCGAAAACACGGTCGTCGCGGCCGGATTGCTGCGTTCGAGGGGGTCATGGCCGGGGCCCGTCGGGCCCCAGCGGGAACGGATTTGAGCCTTTTTCTAATGTGTTCCGCGGCAGATTAAGCCGCCGGACGGGTCGGACGAAAAGAGACGTGGACTCATTGCAGCACGACAAGGGTAGACCCAGTCAGGACGAACGGATGAATAGCATTTGCGAAACGAGACGCCGTGAAGCGGCCGGATTCACGTTCATTGAGCTGATCGTGATCGTCGTGATTATCGGGATTGCGGCCATGTTGTCCGTGCCCATGTTCAGTTCGGCCGCGGACGTGCAGATGCGGACGGCGGCGAACATGATCGCCTCGGACCTGGAGTACGCCAAGAGCATGGCCGTGACGCATCAGGCCTACTACTCGGTCGTTTTCGACCCCGGTACGGAAACCTACGAAGTACAGACGGGCGGGGCTGTCATTAAACACCCCACGAATCCCACGGCCGATTTCCACATCAACCTGGCGGCGGACAACCGAACCGGCCAGGTCGATATCGTGGCGGTGAACTTCGACGGCGTTGCGAGTAACGCCGTGACCTTCGACTACCTGGGCGGGCCCCACAGCGGTCTGCCCGGCACCGGCATGACCCCGCTGAACACCGGCCAGGTGAGCCTGTCGGCGGCGGGGTTCAGTTGCACGGTGACGGTCGAGCCCGTGACGGGGTACGTGAGCATTCAATAACGGCCGGCGACCCGACCGTGGGAGATGACGTGTGATATTCGCAGAACACCGTGACAAGACGTTTCCGATCGGCCTGGACATCGGATTCAACGCGATCCGCATGATCCAGGTGGCCCAGGGCGAGGAGGGGTACTACGTCCGGGCGGCCGACGAGGTGCGCTGTGACGGTGAGCCGGGCACCGATGTCGAGCAGCGGGACGCCCTGGCGGTCGAGGCCATCCGGCAGATGCTGGCCCGCAGCGATTTTCGTCGGCGGGAGGCGGTTTCGTGCCTGCCGAACGACGCCCTGAAGATCAAGAGCCTGCGGCTGGACACGATCGATCCGCCACGTATCCGGCAGTTCATCCACGACGAGGTGGCGCATCACTTCGGGCTCGACGACGACCGCGATGAGATCCGCTACCTGATCGCCGGCAACGTGCACCAGGGCGACGAGATCAAGAACGAGGTCATCTTCTTCGGAACCGACCACGTCACCGTCGAGCGGCACCTGGCCCTGCTCGATCGCAGCGGATTGACCCCCGTGTCGCTGGATGCGATCCCCTGCGCGTTGTTCCGCAGCTTCCAGGTCTCACACCGGCGCCAGGAGGACCGCCAGTTGGTCAGCGTGTTCGTGGACGTGGGCAGCCTGTACACGACGGTCATCATCGGCCGGGGCAGCGAGGTGGCGTTCATCAAGCAGATCCCCATCGCCGGACGGCAGTTGAACGAAGACGTGGCCGCCGCCTTGGGGATCAGTGTGGCCGAGGCCGGCCTCATGCGGGTGAAGCTGCAGATGGGCGGTTCGGAGAGCGTGGATCCGGCGACGTGCCAAGCGATTATCGACGCCATGAGCCGCACGATTGAGGACCTGGCCCGAGAGGTGGCGTTGTGCTTTCGGTACTACGCCGTGACCTTCCGGGGCCAGCGGCCCGAGGAGATGATCTTCTCCGGGCGCGAGGCCCGCGAAGTGACGCTATTGAACGCATTGCGGCGGCATCTGGCCGTGGACATCCGCCTGGCTCAGCCGCTGCGCGGGTTTGACCTGAGCCGCGTCGACCTCGGACGGGCCGAACAAGATGAGCTCAACGAGTGGGCCGTGGCCGTCGGCCTGAGCATCAAGGGGCAAGAACTCGTCCCGTGCAGGGTATAGCCGTATGCGAGAAATCGATTTCATCCCGGACTGGTATCGAGCCGGTCGCCAACGGCGGCTGAACTACCGGCGCCAGTACATGA
>DSDH01000130.1 GCA_011055475.1 Phycisphaerales bacterium
GTTCACCAGATCGAGCCCGGCTCGGCCGGCGTATCCCTACGCTGGAGGGATGCCGACTTCCGAGCCGACGGGACCCACTACTACTACGTTCGGGTTATTCAGAAGGACAACGAAGAGGCAATCTCGAGCCCGATTTGGCTCAATTGAGCCGCATTGGCGGCCGATGGGCCGGTTGGCGTAGGGGCGTAAGAAGACGTTCGTTGATTTTTAGGCGCTGTTAGCGAGCACGGGCAGTCGGCATCTTGGGGAGAACGGGGAAATTGGGCGGTTGGTGATCCAACGATGAAGGCGGTCTCCGTCGGAGATCACCGCGGCTCGCAGTTGAAGAATCGCTTCCCCCGAAGGCCCGTCGTTCCAGAACTTTTCCGTCCCTTTGACCCGCTTGCCGATCTGTTTTACGAGGGACTCCGCCAGGGAACTGGTGACCGGGAGTCCCTCCTGGCGATATCGTGGGTAGTCCATGCGCGCCTGGCTGTTGGTCAAATAGGTCGCGACGCGGTGGATGATCTTGCGTGGATCGGTGTCGGGAACCTTCTCGCCCTCCGCGAGCGTGCCCAGACGCGATTGCCACACGCCGAGATCACCGATGACCGTCGCCACGTCTCCTTTCCAGCAGGCCGTCGCCCATTCCAAGTATTGACGCCAGCGGGAGGGGGCGTCGGCGTGGACGGTCTTCGCGGCGCTGTACACGTATTCCACGACGTGAACGAAGTCGGCGATGGGCACGAAGTCGGCAAACCACCGCTGCTGGATGGTCCAGTTGCACGCCTGACCGTCTCCGAGGAACGCCTTTTTCTTCGCCGTAAAGAAGCCGCGAGCGTCGGCTTCCGCAGCCATCATCGGCCCAAACTCTTCGCTTGAGGCCAGCGAACTCAGACACGTCCGGAACAAAGTCTCCGGCTGCCAGGAGGCTCGATCTTGCACGCCACGCTCCGCCGACGGCGTGCTGGTCGGCGAAGGCTGCTCCCCTGGCAGTTCCTCCTCCGGCCCCTCCTTTTTCAGGTTTTTCAGCCCCTTCACCAGCTTCTCGACGTAAGCTTCGTTGCGAAAACAGTCTGGCAACTCGGCCTGCGGGTCTTCCGCGAAGGTCTCGCTCTTCATCCGATGGAAGCCCGCGTTTTTCGTCTCCCGCCAGTGCGGCTGGTGAACGCCGCGCCCTTGGCCCGGCTCGCGAGTGCGCATCCGGCCCCCATCGAAAAAGACCGCCGCCAAATCCGGCGGCACATCCACCGCGGTCGCCTGGCGTGGCAGAGGTGCGTTCACGTAACGCTCTGTTTTCGCATCACGATCCGCGGCCAACTCCTGGCCGACCTCCGTGGCCAGATTGTTGATCTGGCGCGCAGAAATCGAAATCTCCCCCACCACCTCAAGCGCCGTCTCCGCCACGTCAAAAGCGCTGGTGACGCTGGCGATGTGCAGGATGCGATGAAGCATCGTCGGGCTGTACCCGTGACCGTCCAACTTCAATACCGGACGCTGAGGGAAAAAAATCCCGGCGACATGCCGGGCAGTGGCCCACCGGTTCCTCCAGAACGGTCTCGCCGCCCCGTACCACCACCGGCCTCGATTTCCTCTTCAGCGGGCACATCTTGCCACAGGTCGGGCACGGAGCCTCTTCGCCCAGTTGCTCCCCCTGCGTGGTGGCCATCGACTCCACCGCCCCCTTCACCAGAGCCCGAGAAGCCGCCACCGCATACTCCTCCATGTCGGCCAGCGTCACATCCAGTCCAGGGCCGTCGGGAAACGCCTCTCGGGCGATCATTTTCCCCCAGCCTTCCGCAAGCTCCTGAATTTCCTTCAACTTCCGCTCCCGAGCTTCCTTGCTCGCCATCTGCCGACCCTCCTTCAACTTGCGACGAAACAACCATTCAAAATCCGGATCGGTAGCTTAAATCATCCCCGTCGGCCCTGCAAACCCGTTCCTGCGCCCGCCCCCGCTGGCCCGACGCTGTTACTATCGCGTGACACCCATTATCATGGTTGCGTCCGGAAAATGAAGTCCCCAGGACCCTCGACCTGCCATGAACAGCAA
>DSDH01000676.1 GCA_011055475.1 Phycisphaerales bacterium
ATGCAAGCATGGGCATGCCACCGGCCAATCCTGTCCGATCCCCGTCCTAATCCCTGGCAACCGGACGCGTCGCCCGTATAATGCTCCCCGCGCCGGGTGGCAGCCACCGAGCCCGCAGGGCGAAGTGGATGGCCCCTTACGGCAGGTGGGTGGCGTGGCCGTCCGCCGCCGGCGGACTGTGGCCATGTGTGTCGAAACCGTCCATTGCACGGCAGCAGGGCGGTCCGGGAGAGAACAACGTGAAAATCGTCGCCGATCAGAACATCCCGTTCGTCGCCGAGTGCCTCGCCTCGGTCGGCCAGGTCACCGTGTTGCCGGGCCGCCGGATCACCCGCGACGCCCTGGCCGACGCCGAGGCCCTGCTGGTCCGCAGCATCACGCCCGTCAACGCGGCCCTGCTCGACGGCACGCCCGTCCGCTTCGTCGCGACGGCCACCATCGGCACCGACCACGTCGACACGGCGTACCTGGCCTCACGCGGCATCGGCTTCGCCTCGGCCCCCGGCTCCAACGCCGACAGCGTCGCCGAGTGGCTCATCGCGGCCCTGCTGGCCATGGGCAAAAAGCACCGGCTCACCCTCGCCGGCCGCCGCATCGGCATCATCGGCGTCGGCAACGTCGGCCGTCGCGTCGAGGCCCGCTGCCGCGCCCTGGGCATGGAGCCCATCCTCAACGACCCGCCCCTGGAGCGGCAGACGGGCGATGCCAAGTACCGCCCGCTGGCCGAGGCCCTGGCGTGCGACTTCGTCACGCTTCACGTGCCGCTCACCCGCGAGGGGCCCGATGCGACGTATCACCTGGCCGATGCGCGGTTCTTCGACGCGATCAAGCCCGGTGCGTTCTTTATCAACAGCGCCCGCGGCGCCGTCCATGACACCGCCGCTCTCAAGCACGCCCGCGCCACGGGTCGGATCGCCGGCTATGTGCTCGATGTCTGGGAGAATGAGCCCCGCGTCGACCCCGACCTCTTACGCAAGGCCGAGCTGTCCACGCCGCACGTCGCCGGCTACGCGTTCGACGGCAAGGTCCGCGGCATGATTATGATCTACCGTGCCCTGTGTGAGCACTTCGGCATTGAGCCGCGGCACGAAGAGAGCGATTTTTTGCCACCACCCGATGTGCCCGAAATCCGCATCGACGCCCCGCCCGCCGACGAGCAGGCCGCCATCCACGACATCGTCCAGCAGGTCTACGCCGTCAACCGCGATGACTTCAACATGCGCGAGATCCTGCTACTCGAAGAAGACCGCCGCGGCCCCTGGTTCGACGACCTCCGCAAGAATTATCCCTTCCGCCGCGAGTTCCACAACACCCGCATTGTCGTCCCCGCCGCCTGCGATACCCTCGCCGCGAAGCTCGCCGGTATCGGCTTTACTGTTGTGCGGGACACACCGTGATGAGCACGGACCGGACTCAGCCAATTCTCACCTGGCCGCTGGGCCGCCTGGACTTCTCCGCCGGGCCGCTTGTCATGGGCGTGCTGAACGTCACGCCCGATTCCTTCAGCGATGGCGGCCGGTACCTCGATCCGGACGCCGCCGTCGCCCACGGCATCGAGATGGCCGAGCAGGGGGCCGCCATGCTGGATATCGGCCCGGAGTCCTCCCGGCCCGGCTCGGCCCGCGTGCCGGCCGATGAGCAGATCCGCCGCGCGATCCCCGTGATCGAGCGCCTCGTCCGCCGCGTGAACGTGCCCATCAGCATCGATACGTATCGCCCCGATGTCGCGGCCGCCGCCCTCGATGCGGGTGCGGCCATCGTCAACGACATTGCCGCCCTGGCCGATGAAGCTCTCCTCCACCTCGTAGCCGACCGCGGCGCGTGCGTCGTCCTCATGCACATGCAGGGCACCCCGGAAACGATGCAGCGAGACCCACACTACGAGAATGTGACGCAGGAGGTGCTCGACTTCCTCCTCGACCGCGCCCGCCGCGCGCGGGATGCGGGCATCCCACCGGAGCGCATCTGGCTCGATCCGGGCATCGGCTTCGGCAAGACGACGCGGCACAACCTGCGGCTTCTGCGGGATCTC
>DSDH01000313.1 GCA_011055475.1 Phycisphaerales bacterium
CCGTCCGACGCGACGATCCGACAGACCGGCGACGGCATCGACATCCGCACCGGCCATAGCCAGCCGTGGCCCGGGCTGACCCTCCGCGCCAAGGACGACCGCTGGGACCTGTCGGCGCATCTGTACTTGCAGGTTGACGTGGAGAACCTGGGCGACCGGGCGGTCACGGTCCACGTCCGCGTCGATAACCCCGGCGCCGACGGCCGCGACCACTGCCTGACCGAGCAAGCCCGCCTGGCACCCCACGCCAAGGGCACCGTGACCGTGCGGTTTCACGCTACGCCCTGGGTGCTCTCCGAGCCGCTTGAGCTGATCGGCATGCGGGGCTATCCACAGGCCCGGGGCAAGCTCGACCCGGCCAACGTCGTGGGGCTGGTGATCTTCGTCAACCGGCCCACGGAGGACCACGCGTTTCGCATCCGGCGAATCATCGCCGACGGCTCGGCCGTGGTCCTCGACGCCAAGACCTTCATCCCCTTCATCGACCGCTACGGTCAGTTCATCCACGCGGACTGGCCCGGCAAGGTGCGTGATGAGGCCGATCTGGCCGCGAACGCGAAAGCCGAGCAGGCCGACCTGCGAGCACACCCCGAACCGGATGGCTGGAACCGGTACGGCGGCTGGGCCCAGGGCCCCAAGCTGGAGGCGACGGGCTTCTTCCGCGTGGAGAAACACCAGGGCACGTGGTGGCTGGTCGATCCCGAAGGACGGCTGTTCTGGTCGCACGGCATCGACTGCGTGCACGAGCACGCGGCGACCCCCATCAGCGACCGCGAGCATTACTTCCAGTGGCTGCCCGAGGACGGCACGCCTTTCGCCGCCTTCTATGGCCGCGGGTCGTGGGCGCCGCACGGCTATTACGCGGACCACAGCCCCTACCGCACGTTCGACTTCGCGCGGACCAACCTGTTGCGCAAGTACGGCCCGGACTGGTTCGAGCGGTTCGCCGACGTGACGCACCGACGGCTGCGAAGCTGGGGCATGAACACGATCGGCAACTGGTCGTCCAACACCATCGCCGCCCTGCGACGGACGCCCTACGTGGGGACGATCAGCTTCAGCGCCCCGACCATCGAGGGCAGCACGGGCTATTGGGGCAAGTTCTTCGATGTGTTCGATCCGGCGTTCCGCGAGGCGGCCCGGCGGGCGATCCGCGGCGCGGCCGACCGGGGCATCGGCGACCCGTGGTGCATTGGGTTCTTCGTGCACAACGAGCTGGCCTGGGGCGATGACACCTCGCTGGCCATCGCCGCGCTCAAGAGCCCCCCCGACCAGCCGGCCAAACGGGCCTTTATCGACGACTTGAAGAAGAAGTACACCACCATTGATGCCCTCAACCAGGCTTGGGGGACCGACCACGCCTCTTGGGACCAGATGCTCCAAAGCACCGACGAGCCGGATAAGAGCAAGGCGGCCGAGGACCTGGGGGCGTTCTATACGAAGATCGCCGAGACGTACTTCGAGACGATCCGCGACGAGCTCAAGCAGGCCGCGCCGCAGCAGCTCTATATGGGGTGCCGCTTCGCCTGGGTCAACGACCGGGCCGCCCGCGTGGCCGGGCGGTTCTGTGACGTGATCGGGTACAACCGCTATGACTACAGCGTCGCCGACTTCAAGCCGCCGGCGGGCATCGACAAGCCCGTCATCATCGGCGAGTTCCACTTCGGCGCGCTGGACCGGGGCATGTTCCACACGGGCCTGCGCCCCACGCGGGATCAGAACGACCGCGCGGCCAAGTACAGGGATTACGTCCGCGGGGCCCTGCGAAATCCCTGCATCGTCGGGACGCACTGGTTCCAGTACAAGGACCAGGCCACCACCGGTCGCGGCGACGGGGAGAACTACCAGATCGGCTTCGTGGATACCTGCGACACGCCCTACCCCGAAACGATCACCGCCGCCCGCGAGGTGGGCTACGACATGTATGCCTACCGCCTGCGGGCCGGTGCGCGATGACCTACGTCGCCGCGCGGGCTTGCCGTTCCGGGCGAGCCGGCGCCGATGGGCCGTTGCCCTGTGCCCACCCGAC
>DSDH01000166.1 GCA_011055475.1 Phycisphaerales bacterium
CAGCCGTTCCGGTGAGGCCCCCAGACCGTCGGCCATGGCCATGAACAGACCCCGCGACAGATTGGGCGGCGAGACGTAGTTCTCCCCGCCGATCATCCGTTCGCCCCATGCCTGGTACCAGAGTGGCAACTCGTCGGCCAATCCTTCCACGTGCATCCGCAGACTCTCCGTCGCTCGCTGACCGAGCCATTCGCTCAGCTCGGGGACAAGCCGCAGGTAGCGCGGCACCTTGGCATAGTGGCGCATGTTGCCCTGGCCCAGGTCACTATGCCGCAGGAGGCGTGAATCGGCCTGCTCGTGGTAAAGCCGCTCGGCCAGGAGTGGGGCCAGTCGCCGCCGGGCCCCGGCCACGTGCTCGCCGCGATCATAGGTGTCCGCCAGCCGCAGGTAACCGATCAGACCGGCAATCTGTGCGTTGAGATGCTCAGCCGCGTCCTGTCGGTCATCATCGTGGTCGAACGTAACCGGTTGAGCGAGGAACCTCGCGCACGCCCGCTCGACGGCGTCCATCTGTTCGGCCCCGGCGGCCTTCAAGTCCGCGTAGTATACGGCCGCCCACAGACCGTACACGTCCTCGATGCCGGCCTCGTATTGCACCGGCCGACGGGCGAACGCACGCATGCCGGGCCCGTAGTCGTAGAATTCGCGATGTCGGCCGTCGGCCTCGAACAGGGGGCGAGTCATCGGCATGCCGTCCTGCAACAGGCCGCGCAGGTAGTCCCGTGCCCGGTCCCCGCCCGAGAGGTGGGGTATGGCCAACGCCACGATGCCCATCGTCTCGGCCGTCCGCCGGAAATACGCCTCCTCGCGGACGATGCCCAGCTCGACAATAAACGGGGCCCACGGACCGCCGTCGATCAATTCGCCGATCGCTGCATCCAACCGGCGCTGAAGGGCCTGTGCGTGGGGTTCTTGCGGAGGCGGGGTGTGACGCGGACGGACCTGTCGGCAGAGCGCCTCGGCCTCGGCCTCCGTCACGGTCGGTCGGGGCACCGTGGCGTCGAACGTGCCGCGGGGTTCGGTCATATTGCCTCCGATTACGAACCGGCGTCGGTCGCGGATCAGATCGGGCGGCTCGCGCCCGCCGGTATCGCTTCGCGGCACCTGCGGCCCGGCCAGGCAGACGACCTGCGAGCCGACCACCCAGAACAGCCGCCCCCCGGCCACGGCCGCAATCGAGCGGTCCGGCCCGTGCCACTCATTGGGCATGCCGGTCAGGTAGCCCTCGGCGGCCATTTCCCGAGCCTGCTGCCAGATGTCCTTGCCGCCCGGCAGAGCCGCCGGCCCGAAGATGCCCCCGTAGGTGTCGCGGCCGGACCAGATCGGAACCGTCCGCGCGGTATCCAGGCGCAGGCCCTTGAGTTCCCCCTGGTGGTTGCTGATCAGGACCGGCCCCATCATCGAGAGCGCCTGGGTTTCATCGCCGATCATCGGAAAGTCGTGCCAGCCCTCATGCCCCGCCTGTGGCCAGGACCACACGATCCGTCCCGTTCCGCGATCCATTCGCCCCAGAGCAGAGTACCGTCGGATGCCGCGAAGGTAATGGGTCATCGCGGTTCGGTAGAAGGTGTACAATTCGCCGGTGGTCGGGTTAAACGTCGGCGGCGTGGCGGGATTGTGCAGTCCACACGTGTAGAGCACCGGCGCGATCCACGGCTCCGTGCCATCGGCCAGGTCCAACGTGAAAAATGTCTGATCGTGCGGATTCTCGCGCAGGTATCGAGTCACGGCCTCATACTCGGCGTGGCGGCGTTGCGGGGTGGGCGTGACGAGGTAGTCGCCCCAGCGGTCCAGGAGCACCTCGTCCTCCGGGCTGAGCGGGATGGCGCGCTGGACGGCCTCGAGCATCTCCCCATTACGGCCCATCACCGTGTGGAATCCATCGGCGGGGTTGGTGCGCACGACAGCCAGACCCCGCCAGATCGTGGGCGCATGATCCCGCAGCGATAGGCCCGGGAGCCTGCGCGACTTCCATTGCAGCCGCCCCGACGGATCGAGGCAATAGACGTGCATGTCCTCCGAGGCAAA
>DSDH01000543.1 GCA_011055475.1 Phycisphaerales bacterium
ACCAGGGCCTGGGCCAGACCCACGCGCTGACGGTACCCCTTGGATAGCTTCCCGATGATCTGCCCGGCCGCGTCTCCGATGCCGCACGCACCCAGCACCCGGTCCGCCGAGGCGGCCCGATCCCTCACCCCGCGGATGGAGGCCATGAACTCCAGATAGTCGCGCACGATCATCTCCGGGTAGAGGGGCACTGTCTCGGGAAGGTAACCGACCAGCGCACGGGCCTCCAACGAACGTCGGAACACGTCCAGGCCCCCGATGGTTACCTGACCATCCGACGGGGGCATGTACCCGGTGAGTATGCGCATCGTCGTGGTTTTGCCGGCGCCGTTCGGTCCCAGAAAGCCGAGGATCTCCCCTTTGGCCACTTTGAAGGAAATACCGTCCACCGCGCGCACCGGGCCATAGTGCTTGACGAGGCCTTTAACGTAGATCATGAAACCCAACCTCCGCGCGACGCTGTCGGCCCACAGGGCGACCCGGACTGCACGGCTCGACCGAGTCCGGTCCCTGCGCCCAGCGGGTTACTATAGGCGAGGAGAGGGGCCTGTCAAGGCCGGCTGTACGCCGGAGTGCGCCGTCCCGCACGGCCATGATGGACCCCGGTGTAGCCCCTGTGCTATGATGCCCAGCGCACGGTCATCGGGTTCGGGAACGACTTGCCTGGGGGGCGGATGCGCGTTCTCTTTATCGGAGGCACCGGAAACATCAGCAGCGCCTGTGTGGAGCGCTGCCTGCAACAAGGCCATGAGGTGGCCATCCTTCACCGCGGCCGGCATCGCGCTGGCTTTGCCGGGCAGGTGCGGGAGATCATTGGCGACCGCAACGACCCCACCGTATTGGCAGAGGCCGCAGCGGGCCGGTGGGACGTAGTGGCCAACTTCCTGGGATTCACTCCCGATCAGGTGGAGCGCGACCTGCAGGCCTTTGCCGGCCAGGTCGGCCAGTACGTGTTCGTGAGCTCGGCCAGCGTCTATCAGAAGCCCCCGACGAGTTACATGATCACCGAGTCCACCCCGTTGTGCAACCCGTTCTGGGAGTACGCCCGCAACAAGATCGCCTGTGAGGACCGCCTGGTGCGCGCGTACCGCGAGGAGGGCTTTCCCGCTACCATCGTGCGGCCGTCGTACACGTACGGGCCGACCTGGATACCCTCCGGCGTCGGCGGGCACGGCTACACCGCGTTGGGGCGCATGCGTCGGGGCCTGCCGGTAGTCTCCCACGGGGACGGTCAGTCGCTCTGGGTGATGACCAGCAGCGCCGATTTGGCGGTCGGTTTCGTGGGGCTGTTCGGGCAGCGCAACGCCCTGGGCCACGCCTTTCATATCACCAGCGACGAGGTGCTTACCTGGGATCGGATCTATGAGACCATGGCGGCGGCGGGCGGCTGCCGGGCCGAGCTGGTCCACATCCCGAGCGAGTTCATTGCCGCCGCCCATCCGCCCTGGGGGCCCGGCCTCCTGGGAGACAAGGCCTATAGCGTGGTGTTCGACAACACCAAGATCAGTCGCCTGGTCCCCGAGTTCCGGGCCACCACCCGGTTTGCCGAGGGCATCGCGCGGTCCATCGCCTGGCACGACGCGGACCCGTCGCGCCAGCAGATCGATCCGGATGTCAGCCGGACGATGGACCGCATCATCGCCGCCTATCGCGAGGGCCTGGAGCGCGCCCGACCCACGCCCGGAAGGGAGCCCCGGTGGGCATAGAGCCGCCCTTCCTGGGCATTCACGTCTCACCGGCCGCCGTGCAATGCGAGGGGCTGCACCGGGTACTGGACAGGATTCAGGCCGCGGGAGCTGTAGCCGTGGGCACCGGGCTTACTGTCTTTGAGCGCGCTCAACCCGGCCAGGGTCGGCGCGAGCCGCCGTTGGACGTGGACGGCACCGCGCGCGTCCTCGATAGGCCGCTGTGGGGGCAACGGGAGATCTGGCTTCGGGGGTATCGGCCGCACGCTTACGACGAGGACCTTTTTGCGGACACGCGTTACCGCCCGGGCGGCGCCCTGGCGCAGGGCGGTGAC
>DSDH01000098.1 GCA_011055475.1 Phycisphaerales bacterium
GCTGGACCGGGCTTCATCAACCTGCGCCTCAAACCGAACTTCATCGCCGCATCCCTGATGGACATCTTCCACGACCCGGTGCGCCTGGCCATTGAGCCGGTCAGCGACCCGAAGCGGACCGTCGTGGATTTTTCCAGCCCCAACATTGCCAAGGAGATGCACGTCGGCCACCTTCGCAGCACCATCCTGGGCGACTGCATCTGCCGGGTGCTGGCCTTCCGCGGGCATGAAGTGATCCGCCAGAACCACATTGGCGACTGGGGCAGGCAGTTCGGGCGGGTGCTCCTGGGTCTGTGGCACATGTGCATGGGGCGGGCCCGCGGCGATCTCTACTATGAGGCGGAGATTGGACAACTGCGCGGCGCCACCGGCAACCCTGAGGCCCTGGAGTCCCTGTGCAGGAGGATTCGCGACCGCCATGAGGAGGATTGGAGGCGGGATTCAGACAAGACACTCGGCGACGGCGAAAGACTGTTCAAGCCCTTTCTGAAAGAGCTGGCGACCTTCGACGTCGATGAAATGTGGCGGCAGTTCCTGGGGGCCTACCAGTTTGTCAGCGCTCTTGAGGACGCCACCGAGACGATGGACATGGATATCCCCGTCCGCGGCGGCACGGTGAGGTACGGCCTGCTGTCTCGGCATGTAACAACCATGCTCCAGGACCTGGGTAGACCGGAGAATGAACAGGAACGGATGGCCTGGGAGCAGGTGCGTCAGCTCAGCCTGAGACACTGCGACGAGATATATCGCCGGCTGGGCATCACATTCGATGACGACGAGATTCGCGGGGAGAGCGTCTATCATGACCGCCTGGGCGATGTCGTGAAGGACCTCCAGGAACGGGGCCTGGCCGTGGAGTCGGACGGGGCCGTCTGCGTCTTTCCCGAGGGATTCAAGAGCAAGGAGGGCGAGCCCCTGCCGCTGATCGTCCGCAAGAGCGACGGGGCGTATCTGTACGCGACGACGGATCTGGCGGCTGTTCGGTATCGCGTCGAGCAGTTGAAGGCCCGGCGAGTTGTCTACGTGACCGACGCGCGGCAGGGCCTGCATTTTGAGATGTTCTTCGCCGTGGCCGGGGCGGCGGGTTGGGTGGGCGAGGACATTGATCTCGTCCATGTGACTTTCGGCAGCGTTCTGGGCGAGGACGGCAGTCCCCTCAAGACGCGGTCCGGCGAGAATGTGCGATTGCGGGACCTTCTGGATGAAGCGGTGCAGCGGGCTCGCGCCGTCGTCGAGCAGAAGAATCCCGATCTGAGCCCCGACGAGAAAGACCGGATCGCCCGGGCGGTGGGCATCGGGGCGGTCAAGTACGCCGACTACTCCAACAACCGCACGAGCGACTACGTCTTCAGCTTCGAGAGGATGCTCTCGCTGGAGGGCAACACGGCGCCGTATCTGCAATACGCCTACGCCCGGATCAAGTCCATAGAAGAAAAGGCCCCGCAGAAGGACGTGGACGTAAGAGCGGAGTTGGCGGCTATCGATGGTATCAGACTGAACCAGACCGAGGAGCTCGACCTGGGCAAGTTCCTCTGTCGCTACGGCGACGCCGTCGAAGCGGCAGCGACGGATTACCGCCCCAACTACCTTACCGCCTATCTATATGAACTGGCCCAGAAGTTCAGCGCCTTTTACACGAATTGTCCGGTCCTCGGGGCCGAACCGAAAGACCGGGCAGCGCGGCTGCTGCTGTGCGAGCTGACGGCCAGGACGATCCGGCACGGGCTGAGCGATTTACTGGGGATCGACGTGATCGAGCGGATGTAAAAGGACGATGGAATGAAGATGGTTCAGAGCCGATTCGACCTGGAGACGCATCGCCGCTGCCAGATGGTCGATATCACCTCGCAGGTGGCCTCGGCCGTTCGGGAGGCGGGCATCCGACAGGGGGATGTGACCGTGTTCTGCCTGCATACGACGGCCGGGATCACGATCAATGAAAACGCCGACGCATCGGTCCAGCACGACATCCTGCTGACCCTTGAGAAACTTATTCCCCAGGAC
>DSDH01000206.1 GCA_011055475.1 Phycisphaerales bacterium
GAGTAGATCTGCTCGCCATAGCGGACGTGGTTCTCCATGCCCGTACCCGTACAGCACCAAAACGCGTTGAACGGCGTGGAGTAGGTCTTGCGGGCGCCCTGGGCCAGCGGGAGGAAATAGCAGGTCATGCCATCCTCCGGATTCTGCGAGGCCAGGATATGGTTCAGCAGGGCGCGTTCGTAGTAGTCCATGTAGCGGGCTTGGCCCGTCCAGGCGAACAGGGGGCGTGTGAACTTGAGCATGTTGTAGGTGTTGCAGGTTTCGGTGGTGTTTTCGCTGAGCCGGTCGGCCAGCGTATCCGGCGGGCCGAAATATTCGCGGTGGCTGTTGCCGCCCGTGACGTACGTGTGGTGATCGACGATCGTATCCCAGGCGAACCGGGCGATCGTGCCGAACCGCTCCTCACCGGTCAGCTCATATCGGCGGGCGCACCCGATGAGCTTGGGAATCTGCGTGTTGGCGTGCACGCCGGGGAACGCATCCCGTTCCTGGCTGAGGGGATCGAGGATCGCCTTGTGGTAGAAGGCATCGGCCAGCTTGAGGTACTTCTTGTCGCCGGTCAGGGCGTAGACGTCCGCGGCCAGCTCGAGCATGCCGCCGTGCTCGCAGGCCAGCATCCGCTGGATCTGCTCATCATTGAGGTCATCCACCACGGTCCAGGCCCAATCCGCCAGTTGGATCAACACCGTCCGAGCGGTCTTGTTGTCGCAATGGAGGTAGGCGTCCCGCAACCCGGCCATGAGCTTGTGCGTGGTGTACCACGGCACCCACAGCCCGTTCAGATCGAAGCCCTTGGAGCGAATTTCACCGCGCGCCACCTCCTCAAAGACCTTATGGCCGTTGGGGATGCCGCCGACGTAGCCGTCGCCGGAGGCCTTCTGGCACACGACCAGTTCGTCCACGATGTAGTTCACCTTGGCCAGGAGCCGCTCATCGCCCGTCGCCGCATACCCCAGCGCGCACGCCGAGAGATAATGCCCCAGCGAATGGCCGGAGATGGTGTCCCGCTCCCAGCCCCCATAGATGGGGCCCTTGGGCTCCAGACCGGCGTATTCGCGGAAACGGGACAGCAGACGGTCGGGCTCGAGACGCACCAGCCAGTCAATGTCCTTCTCCATGGCGTGGCGAAACGGCCCGTCGAGCAGGCGGACCCGATCCAATGTGAACGGCTGGGCCTGGATCGCTACCGTAGGGTCCACCTGAAACGAACCGCCTGCCGCCCGTCCCGCGATGCAAACGCAGACAAGAACAATCATCCATCCACCCATCCGGATCGTCCGAGTTATGGAACGCATACCATCATCTCCCAATTCATGAACCCTGGCTGAGGTGCTCCGGTGGTATCCGGACGAGCTTCCATTGTACCGGTGAGTGCGGGCGACGCATGACCAGAATGCGTTTTTCTCCCGCCATTTTGCGAACGCTCGGCGCTTGCAAACGGCCGGTCGCCGTCTAGAATGGCGGCGGCCTGTTAATGTGGTTTTCGGCGGCGAGGCGCGGTATGCGTTTTGCGAAGATGCACGGCTTGGGCAACGACTACGTGTACGTGGACTGCTTCACCGAGCAGGTGGCTGATCCCACGGACTTGGCGGTGCGGATCAGCAACCGGCATTTCGGTGTCGGCTCGGATGGTCTGATTCTGATCCATCCATCGGACGTGGCCGATGCGCGGATGCAGATGTTCAACGCCGACGGCTCAGAGGCCCAGATGTGCGGCAACGGCATTCGCTGCCTGGCCAAGTACGTTCACGATCACGGCCTGGTCGAGCCGGGGGGGGCCTTCAGCGTGCCGGGCAAGGGCACCTTCGACGCCTCGTTGCGGATCGAGACCGGCCGCGGCATCCTCACGCTGGGCCTGCGGCGGGGCGCGGACGGACGCGTCGAGCAGGTGTGCGTCAACATGGGCCAGCCCATCCTGGCCGGGCCCGATATCCCCGTGGCCCTGCCCGTGGACCCGGTCGTCAACGAGCCGATGGAAATCGAGGGGACCACCTGGACGATGAC
>DSDH01000097.1 GCA_011055475.1 Phycisphaerales bacterium
CCTGAGCCCGGCGCAACGCCTCGTCCAACCCGCTTTCCAGGCACTCCACCGCCGCGTCGCGTTCCGGCCCCTCGGCAATCGCCTCCTGCGCCTGAAAGACGATCCACTCCCGCAACAGGCCCACCACAACGTCGGGCACGCCGCCGTCGTTCTGACAGACCCCCACCGCCAGGCGCAGCATCAACACCTCAATGGGCTCGGGCGATGAAGAAGGCCGAACGTCCCGCTCGTCAAGATAACCGGGCCGGGCGTTGGTGAACGAATACAGCGTCGAGGCCGACGCGATCATCCGCCCATCCCGGCGACCATGCAGCGACACCACGAATTGCAGCCGACGCACCCCCCGGTGCGGAAACACCAGCACTCCGCAGGGAATCGTCGCCACCCGCACCCAATTGGCCAGGACCGCCACGCGACGTGGGATCGGCCCGTTGTGCGCCACCAGGCAGAAGGCCGGGCTGTCCTCCATCTGCCAGGCCTCATCGGTACACAGCACCGGCTGGGGATGATTCGTGCCTTCCGTGACGTCGGCGATGAGCACCTGCACGTTCGTATCGTACCGGTTGCGAGGCGCTTGGATCCGGCCACACATCTGGATGGCCAGCACCTCAACCGAACCGTCGTCGGTCGGCATGACGGTCGGCTCCACCCGACAGGCGAAACCCGTCCGTCGGCCGCCCTCCACCGTCCCGCCCACCAGACCCGGCCAGCGGCCCGCCGCCGCGCGAACGCACAACAGCCCGGCCAACAGAAACACCAATACAAGGATCACATCCGGCATAACGACTCAGCCAAGGTACGGCTATTCCACCTTGAACCCCTCCAGCTCCTGGGCCCGCCGCGAGACGTTCGCCTCGCTCATCTGCCCGTTGTCTCCCACGCAGAAATCCACCTCCAGCAACCGCTGCGACTCCTCATCCTCGAACGTGCAGTGCATCCGCTGGTTCAGGTCGTACCGATACGTCACCTTGATGGGCCGATTGGCCGGCCGGTTGGGCGGCAGCTCAAAGATCTCCGTGGCGATCTTGTTGACGTAATCCGGATCCGTGTCCTCGCCTTGAGTGATCGTCACCTGCAGCTCGGTCTGGCCGTCGACCATCGTGTAGAACCGCTGCGTCGCCTCGCACGGCAGCGGCGTATTCTTCCGCAGGATGATCGAGTTTTGAACGACGTACTGACCCGTCTCGGCATCCCGGGGCGCACAGATCGTGCCGTAGCTGTGGTTGCACACGTCCTGGAGCTTGACGTCCCGCAGTCCCCCGGCTGTGCCCTGGTCCAGCTTCTCCGGCGTCTCGCGGAGCGTCGTCAGGCCGGCGTGAATCGCCGCCCCCAAGGCGACCGCCTCGTCCACGTTCACCGCAACCTCCGGGGCGAACCCGAACTTCTCCTCGAGCCGCCGCTGCACCAGGGGAATGCGGGTGCTGCCGCCGACCAGCAGAATCTTGTTCACGTCCGCCGGCGTGCACCCGGCCTCTTCCAGGCTCACCTCGACCAGGATGTCCGTCCGGGCGATCAGCGGTGCGATCGCCTGCTCAAACTGCTCCCGTGTGATCTCCAGCCGCATGCTGCCCGCCTGCCCGTACAGCATCTTCTTGGCCACGGGACGACGCGACAGCGTCTTTTTCACGTCCTCGGCCTCGTCCTCATACCGGGCCCGCTCCTCCTCGTTGGTAATCAGTTCGGCGTTGAACTTCTCGCGGTAAGCCGCTTCGAACAGTTCCAGCACCTTCTGATCGAAATCAATACCGCCCAGGGCGTGGTCGCCCTGCGAGCAGACGATCCGAATGTCCTTGCCGTCCACGTCCAGAACCGTCACGTCGAACGTGCCGCCGCCCAGGTCATAGACCAGCACGCGGCCCCTCACCTCGCAGGTCGTCGCATAGAACAGGGCCGCCGCCACGGGCTCATTGACGATCCCGATCACGTTCAGCCCCGCCAGCGTTCCGGCGTCCATCGTCGCCTTGCGCCGCACCTCGTCGAAATGCGCCGGCACCGAGATC
>DSDH01000028.1 GCA_011055475.1 Phycisphaerales bacterium
AGGCACTTTTCATGGACCGCTGCGCGGCGTGGGCTCGTCCTGTGGGGTTGGTCCGCACCAAGCCCCGCCCCGATCCTGCGAGGACGTATCCCCGCGCCATCCGGGCGGACAGCCGCTTTACACCGAGCCGGTCGGCCGTTATAGTGGCCCCCGGATTGCAGAACGTGTTTGATAAGCCACCGCGATCGATCGCAAAGGGACAAAGATGGATAGAGAGCATCGACACGAATTGAAGACCAACGAGCTGGCGGACTGGATCGCCCACGTACCGGATTTCCTCCAGCAGCACGGCAAGGTCCTGGCCGGCGGGGTGTTTCTTGTGATCGCCGCAGTGGCAGTTCTGTTCGCCTGGCGTCTCAAGGGGCAGACGGCCTTTGCGGAGAAGGCGGCCGCCGGTACGGCGATCCTGCAGGCCGTGCAGGCCGAAATGCCGTTGGACGCCAAGCTGGCTTCACTGCCCACCGGACCCGATCAGCCGGGCAGCGCCGAGGCCCTGCAAGCCGCGGCGGCCAAGCTGGAGACCACCGCCCAGACCGTGCCCGACCCGAGCTTGGCGGTGCTGGCGTTGATCAAGCAGGCCGACACGGTCCGGGCCATCCTGCACTATCGCGGCGTCATGGTGGGTCGCGATGAGATCGTCCAGGCCGCCAACAAGGCCAGCGAGCTCTACGACCGGGCGATTGAACGGGCGGCGGGTCTGCCCAACGAGGCCGAACTGGTGGGTATGGCCCGACTGGGTAAGGCCCTCTGTGCCGAGGAACTGGGTCAGCGTGATAAGGCCGCGGCGATCTACCAACAGGTGATCGACGACAAGGCCCTGGCCGGCACCGTGCTGCCCGCGCGGGCCCAATTGCGTCTGGATGCCCTGGAGGATTCGCAGGGGACGTATACGTTCCCTGAGGCGCCGGCGACGCCGGCGGCTAGCGCGCCCATACCGGGTACGCCGACGCCGGGCGCTGCTACCGCACCGGTCATCGACGTCGAGCGAATTCAGGCGCCCCCCGCAACCGAACCCGTCACGCCGATGCCTGCGACGCCCCCCGCCCAGCCATCCGGCCCGTCGACCGAGCCTCAGCGGCAGGGCGAAGAAAGCACCGGCGACGCGGAGACCTCTTCGGACAATGCATCCGGGCCGACGGGTACGGCCGACCCGAAATAGCGGTCGCGCGGTGTGACAGTGGATCAGTCACGGCAAGACGACGTCCGGCCCGACGAGGAGATGCAGGCCCTCGATGCCGACGAGCAGATCGTTGAGCAGGAAGACGATGAGGTCGTCGGTGAACGCTTGCGGTTCCGGGTGGGGACCAACATCCGGTTCCGCCGGCTCGACAAGTACCTGTGCGGGCGATTCAGCCACTTCAGCCGGTCGCGCTTGCAGAAGCTCATCAAGGAGCAGGGCGTCAACGTCAACGGCCGGCCTGCCAAACCGAGTCACAAGCTCTGCCCGCACGACGAGATCGATCTGATTCTGCCGCCGCGCGAGATCCGCGAGCTCACGCCCGAACCCATCCCCCTCGACGTGCTCTATGAAGACGATGCGATCATCGTCATCAACAAGCAGGCCGACCTGATCGTGCATCCGGCCCGCGGCTACAAGAACGGCACGTTGGTCAATGGCCTGGTGTATTACGCCAACCAACTCAGTCGCGGCAGCGAGGAGTTCCGCCCGGGCATCGTTCATCGGCTGGACAAGAACACCACCGGCGTGCTCATCGTCGCCAAAACCGATCACGCCCACTGGAAGCTGGCGCGGCAGTTCGCCGACCGCACCGTCGCCAAAACGTACTTGGCCGTCGTGCACGGCGTGCCCGATCTGCGGGCCGACCGCATCGCCTCGCCGATCGGTATCCATCCCCGCGTCCGCGAGAAGTGCGCGGTGCGTTACGACGGCAAACCCGCGGTGACGACCTACCAAGTCGTCGAGGCCTTCCGTGGATATGCCCTGTTGCAACTGGCCCTGGAAACCGGGCGCACACACCAGATCCGCGTC